>CAZORV010000024.1:0-23226 GCA_964582215.1 uncultured Frigidibacter sp. | reverse complement strand
ACCGGGCAGCGCCTGCCCCTCCCGGGGGCTGGCGCTCCGCGCCATCCGGGGCAGGCTCTGCCCTCTGCTGCGCGGGTGAGAGGCGGTTCCGTGGCGGCGTTCCCACATGAGCGGGGCTGCTCTTCCACTGGAAGATCAGCCTTGTCCGCTCAACCCGGCGTCTGGAGCAGGGACAGCGCGATCTCAGTCGGCAGGGGCAAGTGACCCTGCCGTCGCGGACCGATGCCACCCTCACCGCCCGGTCGCCCAAAGCGGCCGGGCAGCGCCTGCCCCTCCGGGGGGCTGGCGCTTCGCGCCGCCCGGGGCAGGCTCTGCCCTCTGTTATATGCGCTGAGATGGTCCCGGGGAAAGGTTCCCACATGAGCGGGGCTGCTCTTCCACCGGAAGATCAGCCTCTTCCGCTCAGCCCGACGTTGGAGAAGGGACACCGCCGCCCCAGTCGGCAGGGGCAAGTGACCCTGCCGCCACGGAACGATGCCACCCGCACCGCCCGTTGGTACAAAGCGACCGGGCCGCGCCTGCCCTGCCCCCGGCAGGCGCGGCCGGCTGCCGGCTATTCCGCGACGGCGTGAACCATCCCGCGACGCTGGTTGCCGATCTTGCTCTCCAGCTCGTCCACCCGGTCGCGCAGGGCCTCGATCTCGCCCTTGCCCTTTTCGACCGCATCCGCCAGCGCGAACGGATCGGGTTCGGCCGGCTCGACCTCTTTGCGGCCGATCATCCAGGATGTGGCGCGGACCAGCCAATACTGGATGTCGTCCATGATCAGGAAGAACGAGGGCACCACGACCAGCGACAGGACCGTCGAGACGATGATCCCGCCGATCACCGCGATGGCCATCGGCGCGCGAAATGCGCCGCCCTCGCCGACGCCGAGCGCCGACGGCAGCATCCCCGCCGACATGGCGATCGAAGTCATGACGATCGGTCGCGCCCGCTTGTGCCCGGCTTCGATCAGCGCCTCCAGACGGTCCATCCCCTGACGCCGCATCTCGATGGCGAAGTCGACCAGCAGGATGGCGTTCTTGGTCACGATGCCCATCAGCATCAGAAGGCCGATCAGCACCGGCATCGAGACCGCATTGTTGGTCACGATCAGCCCGACGGCGACGCCGCCGATGGCCAGCGGCAGGGAAAAGAGGATGGTGAAGGGCTGGATGACGCTTTTGAACAGCAGGATCAGGACCGTCAGCACCAGCATCAGGCCGAGGATCATCGCGTTGCCGAAGCTGCGGTTCAGTTCGCCCTGGATTTCGGCGTCGCCCGATTCCGAAATCTTCACCGAGGCGGGAAGCTTGACCGTCTTGGTCACCTCGGTGAAGCGCGCCTTGGCGGTGTCGAGCGCAACGCCGAGCGGCAGGTTGGCGCCGATCGTCACCTTGCGTTCGCGGTCAAGACGGTCGATCGCGCCGGGGCCGACGCCGATGTGGATGTCGGCCACCGCCGACAGGGGCACACTGGCGCCGGTCGCGGTGGTGATGCGCAGGGCGGCGATCCGGTTGATGTCTTTCTGGACAGTTTCGGTCAGTTCGACCCGGACCGGGATCAGCCGGCTGTCCATCGACACTTTGGCCAGCGCGGCATCGACGTCGCCGATGGTTGCGACGCGCAGGGTTTCAGCGATCTGGGCGGTGCTGACGCCCAGTCGCGCAGCCTCGTCCTGGCGTGGCGTGACCTGAACCTCGGGCCGGGGCAGGGCGCCCTCATAGGACACGCCGGCCAAAAGCGGCTCGCCCCGAAGCGCCGCCTCAAGCGTGTTCGCGGCGGTTGCAAGGTCGTCGCCGTTCGCCGACTTGATCGAGAAGGAAATGTCCCGTTCACCCCGGTCGTTCAGCTTGGCGACGCGGACGTCCGGCACCGAAGTCAGGCTGCGGAAGACCTCGGCTTCGATTTCATTCTGCGGGCGGACGCGGCCTTCGGCCTCAACTTCGGGCACGATCAGGCCCAGCACCGGCACCCGGCGCAAGAGTCGCGACACCCGGAACAAAAGCGACTGGTCCAGCTGGTACAACTCGACCGTGATCGCCGCGCGGCGGATGTCGAGATCGCCCTTGGGCGACGAGCCGTTCAGCACGAACACGCCTTCGACACCATCCACCTTGCGGATGATGTCCTGCATGGCCAGGGTCTTGTGATCCGTGTCGTCAAGCGACGACCCGGTCGGCAGTTCGACCGAAATCAGAAACCGCGACTCGTCCTCGGGCGGCAGGAAACTGCCGGGCACCTGCAGCATCGCCCAGATCGACAGGGCAAGGATCGCGAGTGCGCCCAGAAGCGTCAGGTAATAGTTGCCGAGGTTGATCCCGAAGCGCTTGATGCGCCGGGTGTTCAGCGTGTGATGCACGAACCACAGATAGCCGCGCATGACCGGGCCGTCCTTGCCGCCATGTTCAAGGTCGGCGTCCTTCGCGCTCATCAGATAGGCGGCCATCATCGGCGTGATCAGACGGGCGACCAGCAGCGAAAACAGCACGGCCACCGCGACGGTCAGGCCGAACTGGCGGAAATACTGGCCGGGGATCCCCGGCATGAACGACACCGGCACGAAGACCGCGACGATGGTCATCGTCGTCGCGATGACCGCAAGGCCGATTTCGTCGGCGGCCTCGATGGCGGCGCGGTAGGGGGTCTTGCCCATCCTGATGTGGCGGGCGATGTTCTCGATCTCGACGATGGCGTCGTCGACAAGGATGCCGGTCGCCAGCGTCAGCGCAAGGAAGCTGACAAGGTTCAGCGAAAAGCCCAGGAGATCCATCACGTAAAAGGTCGGGATCGCCGACAGGGGCAGGGCCACCGCCGAAATCAGCGTCGCTCGCCAGTTCTTGAGGAACAGCATGACGACGATGATCGCCAGAAGCGCGCCTTCGACCAGCGTGTGAAGGGCCGCGTCATAGTTGCCGTAAGTGTAATGGACGGCATCGTCGACCTTGGTGATGGCAATCTCGGGATGATCCTTGCGCAGCTGGTCGATCACGCCCTGCACGGTTTCGTTGACCGTGACCTCGCTGGCGCCCTTGGCCCGGAAGACGGCAAAGACCACGACCGGATCGCCGTTGAAGCGGGCAAAGGACCGCAGTTCCTTGTAGCTGTCGACAACCTCGCCCAGATCGCCAAGCCGGACATGGCGGCCCGAGGGCAGCGCGATGGTGGTGTCGGCAAGGCTTTCGGCAGATTCCGCGTCGCCAAGGGTGCGGATCGCCTGTTCGCCGTCGCCAAGCTTGGACCGGCCCGAGCCGATGTTGGCGTTGGTGGCGCGCAGCTGGCCGTTCACGGCGTTGGCGGTGATCCCGTAGCTGTCCAGTTTCAGCGGATCAAGGCGGACGCGGATTTCGCGGTCCGCACCGCCATAGCGGTCGACCCGGCCGATGCCCGACTTGGCCCGAAGCGCACGGGTGACCGTGTCGTCGACATACCAGGACAGCTCTTCGATGGTCATGCCCGGCGACGAGACGGCAAAGCTGAGGATCGCGTTCGACTCGACGTCGATCTTCTGGACCAGCGGCGTGTCGGTTTCCGGCGGCAGATCGCCCTGCACCCGGTCAACCGCGTCCTTGGCATCGTTCAGCGCCGTCTGGGTCGGAACCGACATTTCAAATTCGGCCACCGTGGTCGAGACACCGTCACTGACGGACGAGTTGATATGCTTGACGCCGGTGATGCTGGCCAGCGCATCCTCGACCTTGCGCGTCACCTGGGTTTCCAGTTCGGCCGGTGCCGCGCCGGGTTGGGTGACCGTGACCGCGACGATGGGCACGTCGATATTCGGGAACTTGGTGATCGGCAGGCTGTTGAACGACTGCCAGCCCAGGATGAGCAGAATGAAAAACGCCAGAAGCGGCGCAATCGGATTGCGGATCGACCAGGCTGAGAAGTTCATGTGTGCCCCCTCAATTCGTCATCTTGGTCGCGTCGAGCGGCACCGGATTGACCATGTCGCCGTCGCGGACGAACGAGGCGGCCTTGGCCACCACCATCGCCCCGGCCCCGACGCCTTTGGTGACTTCGACCTGACCGCCTTCGCGGATGCCGGTCTCGACCGTGGTGCGCCCGACGCGGCCGTCCTTGTCGACGGTCATGACGTAGCTGCCGTTTTCGTCGGTGCCGAGCGCGGTGATCGGAACGGCGATCACCTCGCGCCGGGAGACCAGAATCTCGGCTTCCAGGAACATGCCGGTGCGGACCCGGCTGGCCTGATCAATGGTGATCCGCGCCCGGCCCAGCCGGGTCAGCGTATCGATGGCCGGTTCGACCAGACGCACGGTGCCGGTCAGCGGCTCGCCGCCGCCGGCAGCGCGCAGGCTGACGCGCAGGCCGGCAGACACGCGGGGCAGGTCCTGTTCGGCGATGTCGGCGTTCAGTTCCAGCAGCCCGTCGCGGACAATGACGAACATCGGCTCGCCCGCCGCGCTGCCGATGGCGCCGGCGGTTGCATGTTTTTCGACGACTTCACCGGCGAAGGGCGCCTTGATCTCGGTCCGGGCAAGCTGCAGGTCGACATTGGCCATCTGCGCATCGACCAGTTCCAGTTGCGCCTTTGCCGCCGCCGCCCCCTGCGTTGCCACGAGCACACGGGCATTGGCCGAGGTTGCCGCCGTGCTGGCCTGATCGGCCGCCGCCTGCGAGGCGTTGCCCTGCTTGCGCAACTGGCTGGCGCGGTCCCAGGCGCGTTTGGCCTCGTCTGCCGCTGCCTGCGCCTCGACCAGCTGGGCGTCCGCCTGGGCGATCATCGCATTGGCGTTGGCACGCGAGGCGTTCAGCTGGCTTTTCTGCAGCTTCAGCGCCGTGTCAGACAGCCGCGCCAGCACCTTGCCGGCCGCGACATGATCGCCGACCTCGGCCAGGATCGCGTCGACGGGCTGCCCCTCGACCTGCGGCTGCACCAGCACCCGCTCGACCGCCCCGACCAGGCCCGAGGCGCGGACCTTGTCGCTGAGAACGGCGGTCTGGACCGGCGCGACCGAGATGGCAGGGCGCGACAGCGCCGCCGCAGGCGCCGGCCCGGCCCCTTCGGCAACGGCGGCGGGGGCCGCCTCGGTCGCTGCGGGCTTCGGATCGCCCGAAAGCAGCACGTAACCGATCAGCGCGGCAACGGCGGTGGCCCCGGCAACAAGCGGCAGTTTGGGAATGTTGGACATTGTGTCAGCTCATCTTCTCTGGCCGGTCGGCCGCGATATCGGAAATGATCTTTCGAACGGTCGAGATGACCAGCTGGCGAACCTCGCTGCGGGCATCTTCGGGAATGTGGCAACCCCGTCCGTGCAGCCGCTGGGCGGTCGCCTTGAACATGAGGATCAGGAAGTAGGCCTGCGCCTTGTAACGCTCATCGGCCTCGGCGACGCTCAGCCCGGTGATCCGCCCCATCACGCCGGTCAGAAAGCCGGACACCTCGGCCTCCATCGCGCGGACCAGCCGGGCGATCTCGGGCTTGCGCGATGCGGCGGCGTCGACCTCGGCCCAGAGCGGGCCTTCGTTGCAGTCCATCGTGTTCAGGCGTTCGTCGAAGGCCCTGATCAGCATTTCGGTCGGATCGGCCGAGGAAATGATCTGCAGGAAGGTCATCTTCAGGCTGGCCTGATCGCGGGCGATGATCGCCTCGATGATCGCGTCCTTCGACTGGAAATAGCGGTAGAAGTTCCCGGCGCTCATGCCGGCGGCGCGGGCCAGATCCTGCATCGAGGCGCCGTCAAAGCCTTTTTCGGCGAAAGCATATTTGACGGCATCAAGAATGGCCGTCGCGCGATCGTCCTGCAGATTGAGCGTGTCGGCCATGGCCTGCCCTGAAAATGAACGTTCATTCTCGGTCCTAGTGCAGCCTGACGTAAAGGTCAATGGCACGCGGCGCAGCATCTGCGGCAGGAACGAACCTGTGATCCATCTGGGGTCTGGCCGGCGGAAATCAAGGATTGCTGTCAGCCCGGCCCGTCCGCAGGCCGCAAGGAAATGACCCCCGGACCGTCGGCCGCAACGGCAGCCAGCCCGTCCGGACCGACATGAACCGGCGTCGGGCCGGTGTTTCCGGCGGCCGTGGCGGTCTCCAGTGTGTAGTCGCCGGGCGGCAGTCCCTCGATCACGCCGCTGGCCGCCTTGCCTGCCAGCAGAACCACCGACATGCCGCCGTCCGGCTTTTCAAAGGCGACGGGGTTCAGGCTGTCCATGTCGCTGGACCCGGCGCCGATCCGGACGTCACCGCGCCGGATGGCCACGAAATACAGGCGGTTATAGCGGATATCGTCTTCCAGCTGCAGCCCTTCGGGGGTGATCTTGTGGTAGGACAGGGTGGCGCGGGGCTGCCAGGCGCTGACATTGCCGAAGGTCAGGTCGCGGTGCAAAAGCTGATAGGTCGCATCCCCGAACCAGTATTCCAGCATCGACGGCGTCGCCCCCAGCCGGTCGGCACGTTCCGCGAGGTTGCGCAGGACGTTGGGCATGGCGTCGTAATAGCGGTGGAAGGACAGTTCCGACAGCCCGTCCAACGCCCCCGGCGTCTCGGCGATACCGTCCAGCCAGGTCGGGGTCAGGTTGGCGTTGGCCAGTGACGGCAGGATCAGGCGCGGATGAAAACCGGCCGCGCGAAGCCGGTCCATCGCCGCCTTGGTCGCCCGCCCCAGCGCCTGCGGCGTCCAGGCGTGGCAATTGTCGGGTTCAAGCAAGGGTTCGAAATATTCCGGCACCAGCCCGTATTTTTCCTTCATATGCAGGAAGTTGGCCAGGATGAACTCGGCATATTCCTCGGGGTCCAGATGGTCGTAGTTGGCGCGGGGATTGCGGTCGGTGAAGGCCACGTAATTCATGTTCAGCTGAAGATCGACGCCGCGCGCCTTTGCCCGTTCCAAAAGCGGCAGCACGGCATTGTCCATCTTCCAGTCAAGCACGTAATAGTCGAACCCGGCCGGGTTGATGTGATGGGGGTCGGCGTCGTCATTCACCGTGGCATAGGCCATGGTGTACCAGGTCTCTTCGTCGATCTCGCCCGCCTCGAGCCGCTGAAGACCGCGCTTGTCGTTCTCCTGGCCCGCATAAATCTCGACCCGCAGGCGGGTGATCTGAACCTCGTCGATCAGCCGGTCATAGAATTCTTCGCGGTGGGCCTTTTCCTCGGGCGTGTCCAGAAGGACGACCGTCGCCTCCCAGTCGTGAAAGGTCTGGAAATGCTGGCCGGGATCAAGGGTGATCCGGGCATCCTCGGCAAGAGCGGCGACGGCACTCAGGGCCAGGGCCGCCGGAAGTTGCAGAAAAAGCGGGGAAAGGCGTGCCATCATCAACCGTGATCAGACCTGAGGATTCGCTGCGGCCAAATGCGGCGCAAGGCGAAGTCTAGCCGCGAAGGGCGCAGGCTGCCCAGCGGGAAAAATCGCGTTGTCGAACAGCCATCGACAATCGGCGGCGGGGGAAGCCATTGAATCGGCAATGGCGCTGCCGGTTGCGGCCCGTCACAAAGCCGTTGATCCGCGGCGCCGAACGCAGATAGTTGCGGCCAAAGGTCCGCGTCGGCGGCGGCGGGCGCCGTTGCCCGCAAGGGCCGTTGCGCGCCGCGCCGCCCGGACGGCGCCTGAACAAGCGACTGAACGAAGGTGACTGGTCAAAGGTGACTGAGCAATGAAATGTGTGATCCTTGCCGGTGGCCTTGGAACCCGGCTGTCCGAAGAAACCGTCCGCATCCCCAAACCGATGGTCGAGATCGGCGGCCGGCCGATGCTGTGGCACATCATGAAGATCTACGGCGCCCATGGCATCACCGACTTCATCGTCTGCCTTGGCTATCGCGGCTATGTGATCAAGGAATATTTCGCCAACTTCTACATGCATTCCTCGGACATCAGCGTCGATCTGACCTCGGGCGCGATGGAGGTTCACCGCAACGCCTCGGAGCCCTGGCGGGTCACGCTGGTCGAGACCGGGCAGGACAGCATGACCGGCGGGCGGCTGGCGCGGGTCATGCCCTATCTGAAGGATGAAGAGGCCTTTTGCCTGACCTATGGCGACGGGGTTGGCGATGTCGACATTTCCGGCGCGGTCGCCTTTCACAAGGCGCATGGCAGGCTGGCGACCGTCACGGCCGTCCCGCCGCCCCGCCGTTTCGGCCAGCTCAGGATCGAGGGCGACCGGGTCGCCGACTTTTCGGAAAAGCCGGTGGGCGACGGCGGGCTGATCAACGGCGGCTTTTTCGTCCTGTCGCCCAAGGTCGCAAGCTATCTCGACGGCGACCAGACGATCTGGGAACAGGCGCCGCTGCGCCGTCTTGCCGATGATGGCCAGCTTTGCGCCTGGGAACACAAGGGCTTCTGGCAGCCGATGGACACGGTGCGCGAACGTCAGGAACTGGAGGATCACTGGGCATCCGGCGCCGCACCCTGGAAGATCTGGCCGTGACGCCGTCGTTCTGGCAGGGCAAACGGGTCTTTCTGACCGGCCACACCGGCTTCAAGGGGGCATGGGCCGCCGCCTGGCTGTCGCGTCTGGGAGCCGAGGTGACGGGCTATGCCCATGCGCCCGCGACCGCGCCGAACCTCTGGTCGCTTCTGAACCTGCGCGATGTGCGGTCGGTCGAGGCCGACCTGAACGACCGCGCCGCCCTTGACCGGGCGCTGGCACAGGCGCGGCCCGAGGTGATCCTGCATCTGGCCGCGCAGGCGCTGGTCCGACGCAGCTACCGCGACCCGGTCGAGACCTTTGCCTCGAACGTCATGGGCACGGTGCAGCTTCTGGACGCGGCCCGGGCCTGCGGCGATCTGCGCGCCGTGGTGGTGGCGACCTCGGACAAGGCCTACGACAATGTCGAACAGATCTGGGGCTACCGCGAGACCGACCCGATGGGCGGGCGCGATCCCTACTCGGCCTCGAAGGGCGCCTGCGAGATTGCGGCCCAGTCGATGGCGAAAAGCTTTTATCAGCCGCATGGCGGCGCCTCGGCCCATCCGGCCCGGGTCGCGACGGTGCGGGCCGGGAATGTGATCGGCGGCGGTGACTGGTCCGAGGACCGGCTGATCCCCGACATCGTGCGCGGCTGCCTTGGGGCGGGCGCCGCCGTGACCTTGCGCGCGCCGCAGTCGGTCCGGCCCTGGCAGCATGTGCTGGAACCGCTGCGCGGCTATCTGACGGTTGCCGAGCGGCTGGCCGGGGGCGATGATCAGGCGGCTTCGGGCTGGAACTTCGGCCCCGAGCGCAGCGACGAACGCGCGGTGATCGAGGTGGCAAAGGCCCTGGTCGCCGCCCTTGGCCGTGGCCGCATCGTGATTGACGAGGCCGCCGCGACCCTGCACGAGGCGAAGCTTCTAAGGCTTGACTGCACGCGGGCGCGGACGGCGCTCGGCTGGGTGCCCGCACTTGGATTTGACGATTGTGTGCGCATGACCGCCGGCTGGTACGCCGGCTGGGCCGCCGGCCGGCCCGCAGCCGGACTTTGTGACGAACAGATTTCTTTCTATGAAGGTATTGCCCTGAAATGACCGTTTCCGAAACGCCTGTCTGCCGGTCCTGCGGCGCGGCCCTGCGCCTGACGCTGGTCGACCTTGGCCTGTCGCCCCTGGCCAATTCCTATGTGCCCAAGGCCCGCGCCGGGATGGCCGAGGCGAAATATCCCCTGCATGCGCGGGTCTGCGAAAGCTGCTGGCTGGTGCAGGTCGATGATGTCGTGCCCGCCGACGCGATCTTTCACGGCGACTATGCCTATTTCTCGTCCTTCTCGGAAAGCTGGCTTGACCATTGCAAGGCCTATGCCGCCAAGATGACCGGGGAACTTGGCCTGAACGGCCGCAGCCTTGTGGTCGAGATCGCCTCGAACGACGGCTATCTTCTGCAATATTTCAAGGGCGTCGGCATTCCGGTTCTGGGGGTCGAGCCGTCGGGAAACACCGCTGCGGCGGCCGAAAAGCGCGGCGTGCCGACGCTGGTCGAATTCTGGACCGAGGCGCTGGCCCAGAAGCTCTATGATCAGGGCAAGCGGCCGAACCTGATCTGTTCGGCCAACGTGCTGGCCCATGTCCCCGACATCAATGACTTCGTGCGCGGTGTGGCGCGGCTGTTGACCGGCGACGCGGTCTACACGGTCGAATTCCCGCATCTTCTGAACCTGATCCGCGAGGTGCAGTTCGACACGATCTATCACGAACATTATTCCTATCTGTCGCTGCTTGCGGTCGAAAAGATCTTTGCCGATGCGGGCCTCAGGGTCTTCGATGTGGAAGAGATGCCGACCCATGGCGGCAGCCTGCGCGTCTATGCCTGCCGGGCCGAGGCGTCCCATGCCGAGCGGCCGGGCGTCGCCGCCGTCCGCGCCGACGAGGCGGTGGCGGGCCTTGACCGGGCCGAGGGCTATCGCGGCTTTACCGCCCGGGTCGAGGCGGTGCGCGACGGGCTGGTCGATTTCCTGATCTCGGCCCATCACGGACGCAAGACCGTCGCCGCCTATGGCGCGGCGGCCAAGGGCAACACCCTGCTGAACTATTGCGGCATCGGCGCCGACATGATCGCCTATTGCGTCGACAAGAACCCGGCAAAGCAGAACACCCTGTTGCCCGGCAGCCAGATCCCGGTCCACGGGGTCGAGGAACTGCGCCGCCGCCGCCCGGACTTCGTGCTGATCCTGCCCTGGAACCTCAAGGCCGAGATCATGGATCAGCTGGCGGACCTGCGCGCGCAAGGCACCCGGTTCGTGACGGCCGTGCCGCATGTGTCCGTGACCGCATGACCGGGCCGACCGTCCTTCTGACCGGGGCAACCGGGCTGATCGGACGGCAGGTCGTGGCGCCCTTGCAGGCGCTTGGGTACGCAGTGCTCGCGGCCTCGCGGTCGGGCCGGGTGGTCGGGCAGGCGGGGGGCGTCGCGTTGGATTGCCTTGATCCCGGGGCCGTGGCGCGGGTGCTTGACCGCCACCGGCCGACGCATCTGATCCATCTTGCCTGGCATGACGGCACCCGCGACCGCTGGACCTCGGCCCGCAATCTGGACTGGGTGGGGGCCAGCCTGTCACTGTTGTCGGCCTTTGCAGCGGCGGGCGGGCAGCGGGCGGTGATGGTCGGGTCCTGCGCGGAATATGACTGGCGGGCGGCCGCCACCGGGCCCTTGGCCGAGGATGCGGCACTGGCCCCCGCGACGCTTTACGGCGCCGCCAAGGCCGCGACCGGCATGGCGGCGCGGGCCGGGGCAGGGGCGCTTGGCCTGTCGCTGGCCTGGGCGCGGCCCTTCTTCTGCTATGGCCCGGGCGAGGCCGAGGGGCGGCTTTTCGGCGACCTGATCCGGGGGCTGGCGGCCGGTCAGCCGGTCGACTGCACCGACGGGCTGCAGTGCCGCGATTTTCTGATGACCGGGGATCTGGGCGGGGCGCTTGCGGCACTGCTGGCCAGCCCGGTGACCGGGCCGGTCAATCTGGCCTCGGGTCAGGCCCTGCCGGTGCGCGAGGTGATCCTGACGCTGGCCAGCGCGCTCGGGCGCGCCGATCTTGTCCGGCTCGGGGCGCGGCCCCGCCCGGCGGATGACCCGCCGGTGATCGCGGCGGATGTGACGCGGCTGACGGTCGAGGTCGGCTTTCAGCCTCGCCACGACCTTCGATCCGGGGTATTGGCGACACTGAGGGCCGAAGGGTTGGTGGCATGAGCGGCGAGGCAATGCGGTTCGCGCGGTTTCTGGCGGTCGGCGCGCTGAACGCCGTGTTCGGGCTGGGGCTTTACTGGCTGCTGGTCTGGGTCGGGCTCGGGCCCCAGCGCGCGCTGGCGATTTCCTTCGGTCTCGGCGTCTTGTGGAACTTCCAGACCCACGGGCGGCTGGTCTTCGGCACCGCCGGACTGCGCAAGCTTGGCCCCTATATCCTCAGCTATCTTTTCATCTACATGGTCAATGCGCTGGCGCTGCATGGCCTTTTGTCGGCCGGCGTCGGCTCTTACAAGGCGCAGGCACTGCTGGTGCCGATGACGGCGCTGATGTCTTATGGGCTGATCTCCTGCGTTCTGACCGGCCACCTGCCCTTTGCCGCGCGCGGTCGCGACTGAGCGACGGGCTGTCCGCTATTCCGCCGCACAGCGGAACGGCCGTCGCGGGCCTCAACCCTTTGATTTCAGCCGGTAGACGCCTTCGGGCAGGTTCAGCGCGGCGGCTAGTTCGCGGACCTGATGCATCGACAGGACGATCTTGACCACCTGATCGGCGCGGGCGTCGAACTGTTCGACCGTCACGCATTCCTCGAACCCCTGGATCGTCACATCCTCTTCCAGATGCGCCGAGCCTTCGTCCACAAGGGTGATGACGGTCGCGTCGAAGTCATGTTCGATGGTAAACATGGGTCAAGACTAACCGTCGGGCGGCGCCAAGGAAAGCCTGCTCTGCGGCCCGGGGCTGCCGGGCCACAGAGCGGGGAGGCGTCAGACCAGCTGGCCCTCGGCGGTCAGGCGGACCTTGCCGCCAAGCCAGGGCGCCAGCGCCTGCGGCAGGATCACGCCGCCGTCCTCGGTCTGGCCGTTTTCCAGCACGGCGATCAGGCAGCGCCCTACGGCAAGGCCCGAGCCGTTCAGCGTGTGGACAAACTCGGGCTTGCCACCCGCCGGGCGGAACCGGGCATTCATCCGGCGGGCCTGAAAGTCGCCGCAGACCGAGACGGACGAGATTTCGCGATAGCAGTTCTGGCCGGGCAGCCAGACCTCGATATCGTGGGTCCTGGTGGCGCCGAAGCCCATGTCGCCGGTGCAAAGGACGATCGTGCGGTAGGGCAGGCCCAGCCGCTCCAGCACCGCCTCGGCGCATCTGGTCATCCGCTCATGTTCGGCCAGGCTGGTCGAAGGCGTGGTGATCGACACCATCTCGACCTTTTCGAACTGATGCTGGCGCAGCATCCCGGCGGTGTCCTTGCCGGCACTGCCCGCCTCGGACCGGAAACATTGGGTGTGGGCGGTCATCCGGATCGGCAGGGCGGCCTCGTCAAGGATGTCGCCTGCGACGCTGTTGGTCAGCGTCACTTCCGATGTCGGGATCAGCCACCAGCCGTTGGTGGTCTGATAGCTGTCCTCGGCGAATTTCGGCAGCTGGTTGGTGCCGTACATCGCCTCTTCCTTGACCAGCACCGGGGTGATCATCTCGGTCAGGCCATGCTCGGACGTGTGCAGATCCAGCATGAACTGCGCCAGCGCCCGGTGGATGCGGGCAATGGCGCCCTTCAGCACCACGAACCGGCTGCCCGACAGTTTGGCGGCCATCTCGAAATCCATCCCGGCCCGGACGCCCGGCAGGTCGAAATGTTCGCGCGGCGCAAAGGTCAGGGCCGGCGGCGTGCCGTGGCGGTGCAACTCGACATTGTCATGTTCGCTTTTGCCGTCGGGCACGTCGTCCAGCGGCAGGTTGGGCAGGGTCAGCAAAAGCTGGCGCAAGGCCTCGTCCTTGGCCCCCGCCTCTTCGGTCAGGCGCGCCACCTCGGCCTTTTTTTCGGCCACCAGCGCCCGCAGCCGTTCAAACCCGGCCTCATCGCCGCGCGCCTTGGCGGCGCCGGCCTCTTTCGAGGCGGCATTCTGCGCGGCCTGAGCGGTTTCGGCGGCAAGGATCTGCGCGCGGCGCGCTTCGTCGAGCGCCAGCACCGGTGCCGACATCGCCGAAACCTCGGGGCGGCGCGTCAGGCGCCGGTCGAACTCGCCGGGGGTTTCACGGATGGCGCGAATGTCATGCATGGCAGGTCTCGTCGTTGTTCACTGCCCTTCCCTTAGCGGGTTCGCATCGGCCGGTGAACCGGAAAATGCGGGCGGCCGCAGGGCGATGGCACCGACGGTTTCCGACCTTGTCGCCTCGGCCACCATGACGCCGGCAAGGGCCCAGCCCGCGCCGGTCGCGGCCAGAACCGCACCGCCGGAAAAGCCGCTGACCGCGTCGCAGCCAAGGCCAAAGCCCTGCGGTTCGCGCAGCGTCACCCGGCAGCCGGTCTGGATCGCGGCGCGGTCGGGGGCGGTGCGCGGATAGCCCACGGTGACAAGATTGTCGGGAAGATCGCCGGTCAGGGGCAGGGGGTGCGCGCTGGCGGCGGGGATCGGCCGGACGAGGCGCAGGAGGGCAAGGCCAAGTCCGGGCGGCCAGCCCTGCGGTTCGGGCAGGGCGATGACCGCCAGCCCCTGCCGCCGTGCGACGGCCCGGCTGCCCGACAGCCCGGCGGCAAAGGTCATGGCGCCCGCGTCGACCGGATCGCCCGTCGCCGGGTCGATCAGGCAATGGGCCGCCGTGACCACAAGATCGGGGCCGACCAGCACCGCCGAACAGCTTGCGCTGCCCGCGACCGGCGCCTGACCCCAGCCCAGCCAGCCAATGGCGGCAAGCGTTGTGGCATCCGGCCCTTCGGCCGCGGACAGGGGCAGGGCGACGGCGCAAAGCAGGCTGGCGGCAAGGCGGAACATCCGCCAAGCCTAGCCGCGCCGCCCGAGTCGGGCGAGCGGAAAACCGGCGCCGGGATCACCGTCCGGGGGCGAGGCGGGCGCGCGGCGGGGGCAAGCTTGCAAAGCCAGACCCGCGCCTATAGGTTCCGCGCCAATCTTCCTTGGGGGGCCGCGCCCCCCTGACCATGGGGCACGTCTATGTTCATTACTCCCGCCTATGCGCAGGCCGCCGGGGGCGCCGCCGTCAATCCGGTGATCAGCAACCTGATGCTGTTCCTGCCGTTGTTCCTCATCATCTATTTCCTGATCTGGCGGCCCCAGCAGCAAAAGCTGAAAGACCAGCAAAAGCTGATCGCCGCCCTGCGGCGTGGCGATCAGATCGTGACCGCCGGCGGCATCCGCGCCAAGGTCACCAAGGTCATCGACGACAAGGATATCGAGGTCGAGATCGCCGACGGCGTCAAGGTGCGGGTGCTGAAGAACACCATCTCGCATGTCGTTTCCAAAACCGAGCCGGCGTCCGGCGCGAACTGAGTAGACCTTCATGCAGATGTCCCTCTGGAAACGGCTTTTGGTCTGGGGCCTCTGCCTCGCTGCGCTGATGTTCGCCGCGCCGAATCTGTTCTATTCGCGGGTCGAACGGCACAATGACGCGATCGCGCGGATCGAGAAGTCGGGTCAGGAAACGCCGGAACTTCTGGCCGACAAGGCGCTGTGGCCCGACTGGCTGCCCTCGCGGATCGTGAACCTCGGGCTTGACCTGCGGGGCGGCGCGCATCTTCTGGCCGAGGTGCAGACGGCGGATGTCTACAAGGCGCGGATGGACGCGTTCTGGCCTGAACTGCGCAAGGCGCTGCAGGCCGAACGGGCCGTGGTCGGCGGCATCCGCCGGGCGCCCGCCGCAGGTGACGAATTGCGGGTGACGATCGAAAAGCCCGAAGCCATGGCCAAGGCGCTGGAGATCGCGCGCGGCCTTGCCACACCGGTTGTCTCGCTGCAGGGCGTCGGCCAGACGGATATCGAGGTCACGGGCGACGGCAACATGCTGGTCCTGCATCTCAGCGATGCCGAAAAGGCCGCGACCGACGACCGCACCATCCAGCAATCGCTGGAAATCGTCCGCCGCCGCGTTGACGAGGTCGGCACCCGCGAACCGACGATCCAGCGTCAGGGCGCCAACCGCATCCTGATCCAGGTGCCGGGCATCGGCTCGGCCGCCGAACTGAAGGCGCTGATCGGGACCACGGCGAAACTGACCTTTCACCCGGTCATCAGCCGCACGACAAACGGCGCCGAACTGGCCGGGCCGGGCAATATCCTTCTGCCCTCGATCGACGAAGAGGGCGTCTTCTACGTGCTCGAGGACACGCCGGTCGTGACCGGCGAGGATCTGGTCGATGCCCGCCCGGATTTCGACCAGAACGGCGCGCCATCTGTCGGCTTCCGGTTCAACCCCACCGGGGCACGCAAGTTCGGCGACTATACGGCCGAGAATATCGGCCAGCTGTTCGCCATCGTGCTGGACGACGAAGTGATCTCGGCGCCGCGGATCAACCAGCACATCCCCGGCGGATCGGGGATCATCACCGGGTCGTTCACCGTCGAAAGCTCGACCAACCTTGCGGTGTTGCTGCGGGCCGGGGCGCTGCCGGCCGAAATGACATTTCTTGAGGAACGGACGGTGGGCCCCGAGCTTGGCCAGGATTCGATCGACGCGGGCAAGGTTGCGGCGATGGTCGGCTACGGCGCCGTCGTGCTCTACATGATCGCCTCTTACGGCTGGTTCGGCACCATGGCCTCGGTCGCGCTGGCGATCAACATGGCGATGATTTTCGCGATCTTCTCGATGATCGGCTCGACCCTGACAATGCCCGGCATTGCCGCCATCGTCCTGACCATGGGGATGGCGGTCGATGCGAACGTGCTGATCTTTGAACGTATCCGCGAGGAGTTGCGGGCGGGCAAGGGGCCCAGCCGGTCGATCGAGCTTGGCTTTGAAAAGGCGTTTTCGGCGATTGCCGACAGCAACATCACCACGCTTCTGGCCGCTGTCATCCTGTTCTTTGCAGGCTCGGGTCCGGTGCGCGGCTTTGCCATCGCGCTGTCGGTCGGGATCATCACCTCGGTCATCACCGCCGTCGGCGTGACGCGGCTGTTCGTGGGAACCTGGTATGGCTGGAAGCGGCCGAAAACCATTGTGGTCTGAGGGGGATTGCCCATGGCTTACCGTCTGAAACTCGTCCCCGAAAAGACCAACATCGACTTCTTCCGGGCGGCTTCGGTCACCTTCGGCGGGTCGGTGATCACGCTGGTCCTGTCGCTTGTCCTGACCGTCGTCATGGGCCTGAACTTCGGCATCGACTTCAGGGGCGGCACGACGATCCGCACCGAGTCGACGACGCCCGTCGACGTCGGCGCCTATCGCGCGGCGCTGGCACCGCTGAACCTGGGCGACGTGCTGATATCCGAGGTGTTCGACCCGACATTCCGGGCCGATCAGCATGTGGCGATGATCCGCATCCAGGCCCAGGGCGACGAGGAGGCAATCTCGCCCGAGCAGATCAAGACGATCGAGGCGGCCATGCTGGGCCATGACCCTCAGATCAGCTTTCCGAACGTCGAGTCGGTCGGCCCGAAAGTGTCGGGCGAGCTGATCCGCACGGCGATCATTGCCGTGCTGGCAGCGACGGCGGCGATCTGTGTCTATGTCTGGTTGCGGTTCGAATGGCAGTTCGCGCTTGGCGCCCTTGTGGCGCTGATCCATGACGTGATGATCACCGTGGGGGTGTTCGCGCTGTTCCAGCTGAAGTTCGACCTGACGATCATCGCGGCCTTGCTGACCATCCTGGGCTATTCGATCAACGACACGGTCGTCGTCTTTGACCGGCTTCGCGAAAACCTGATGAAATACAAGACCATGCCCCTGCGCGACGTGATGAACCTGTCGGTGAACGAGACCCTGTCGCGGACACTCATGACCTCGGGCACCACGCTGATTTCGCTGATTGCGCTGCTGATCTTCGGCGGCGACGTGATCCGGGGCTTTGTCTTTGCCATCACCTTCGGCGTCATCATCGGCACCTATTCCTCGATCTATGTCGCCAAGAACATCGTCCTGATGCTGGGCGTCAAACGCGACTGGTCCAAACCGACGGATGAGGCGCCGGGGCCGAAGGGCACGCAGATTTACGGGGCGAAGTAGCCCGATGATCGCCCTGACCGAGATCGCCTATTCCGGCCCCGGTCGCCCGATCGACGGCTACGGGCCGGGGTTCTTCCGGGTGGGCGGCGCGGTTCTGCAAGGCTCGGTTCTGGTGGCGCCGGACGGGGCGCGGGTCTGGGGCGGGCCGGGCGATCTGGCGCCGCTGATGGCGCTGGCGGGGCAGATCGATGTGCTGCTTCTGGGCACGGGTGCCGCGCTGGCCTATCCCGACCGGGCGCTGAAAGCCGCGCTTGAATCCGCAGGGATCGGCGTTGAGCCCATGACCAGCCCGGCGGCGGCACGGACCTACAACGTCCTTCTGGCCGAGGGGCGCCGGGTCGCGGCGGCGCTGACGGCGGTGTGACTGCGGTCCCGGCGCGGTCCGGCCGGGCGGATTGCCCTTCCGGCAGTTCGGCAAATCGGATAGGTCGGGGCGATGCAGCTGACCGTCACCAATCTGACCGTGGCCCGAGGGGGGATCGCCGTTCTGCGGGCGGTCAGTCTTGCGCTGGCGCCGGGCGAGGCGCTGATCCTGCGCGGCCCGAACGGCATCGGCAAGACGACGCTCTTGCGCACCGTCGCCGGGCTGCAACGGCCGGTCGCGGGGCAGGTGGACCCGGGCCCCGACGCGATTGCCTATGCCGCCCATGCCGACGCGATCAAGGCGACGCTGACCGTGGCCGAGAACCTGCGCTTCTGGGCGGCGATCTACGGCGCGACGGGCATCGACGCCGCCCTTGAGGCGATGGACCTGAGCGCCCTTCGCCACCGCCCGGCGCAGACCCTGTCGGCCGGGCAGAAACGGCGGCTGGGCCTCGCGCGGCTGCAGCTTGCCGGGCGGCCGGTCTGGGCGCTGGACGAGCCGACAGTGTCGCTCGACCGCGCGACCGTCGGCCTGTTCACCCGGATGCTGGCCCGTCACATGCAGGGCGGCGGCACGGCGCTTTTGACCAGCCACACCGAGCTTGATCTGCCGGACGTCCGGGAACTTGACCTCTCGCCCTGGCGCGCGACCGCCGCCGCCCATGCCGAGGCGACGCCTGCAGGTTTTGACGAGGCCTTCCTGTGATCCCGCGCGCGCCAACGGCCGATCCCGGCGCAGGGGGGCAGCCATGATCGCCCTTCTGATCCGCGACCTCAGACTGGCGGTCCGCGCCGGCGGCGGCTTTGGCCTCAGCCTCGCGTTCTTTCTGATTCTGGTGGTGCTGGTGCCGTTCGGCGTCGGGCCGGACGGCACCCGGCTGGCGGTGATCGCCCCCGGCATTCTGTGGGTCGGCGCGCTTCTTGCCTCGCTTCTGTCGCTGGACCGGATGTTCGCGCTGGACTACGAGGACGGCAGCCTTGACCAGCTGGCCACCGCGCCGATCCCGCTGGAAGGTGTCGCGGCGGTCAAGGCGCTGGCGCACTGGCTGACGACCGGCCTGCCGCTGGCCGTGATCGCGCCGGTTCTGGGCATCCTGCTGAACCTGCCGTTTGCGGCCATGCCCTGGCTTTTTGCGGCGCTGATGGTCGGCACGCCGGCGCTGTCCTTCATCGGCGCCTTCGGGGCGGCGCTGACGGTCGGCCTGCGACGCGGGGGGCTGCTTTTGTCGCTGCTGGTCCTGCCGCTTTACGTGCCGACGCTGATCTTCGGGTCCGAGGCGGTGCGGCTGGGCGCCGGGGGCGGCGACCCGACCACGGCGCTGACCTTCCTGGCGGCGATCACGCTTGGATCATTGGCGGCGCTGCCTTACGCGACGGCTGCGGCAATCCGCGTCAATCTGCGGTGAAAGGTTTGATGTTATGAGGGGGCCGGAGGCAAAAGCGCGTATCATGTCGATTTGGGAATATGCCAATCCGATGCGGTTCATGCAGACCTCTGCGGCGGTATTGCCGTGGGTCATCGGCCTGTCCGCCATTACCCTGACCGGCGGTCTTTGCTGGGGGTTTTTCCTGACGCCCGACGATTACCGGCAAGGCTCGACCGTCAAGATCATCTATATTCACGTGCCGGCTGCGATGGTGGCGATCAACGCCTGGGCGATGATGCTGGTCGCCTCGCTGATCTGGCTGATCCGGCGTCACCATGTTTCGGCGCTGGCGGCCAAGGCGGCGGCACCGGTCGGGCTGGTGATGACGCTGATCGCGCTGATCACCGGGGCACTCTGGGGGCAGCCGATGTGGGGCACCTGGTGGGTCTGGGATCCGCGCCTGACCTCGTTCCTGATCCTGTTCCTGTTCTACCTTGGCTATCTGGCGCTTTGGGCGGCGGTCGAAAATCCCGACGCTGCCGCCGACCTGACCTCGGTTCTCTGCCTTGTCGGGTCGGTCTTTGCCTTTCTGTCGCGCTATGCGGTGCTGTTCTGGAACCAGGGCCTCCATCAGGGGGCGTCCCTGTCGATGGACGCCGAACAGCATGTCGCCGACGTCTATGCGCGGCCACTGTGGACCAGCATCGCGGGCTTCCTGCTGTTGTTCGTCACGCTGGTCCTGATCGGCACACGCACCGAAATCCGCGGCCGCCGTCTGGCCGCGCTCGAATCGCGGGACAGGGTCAGCTGATGCCGGAACTGGGAAAATATGCGGGCACGGTCCTGTCGGCCTATGCGGTGACCCTTGTGCTGCTGGCCGGACTTGTTGCATTCACCCTGTGGCGGGCGGCGCGGGTCAAGCGCGCGCTCAGCGAGCGCGAAGCGAGGAAGTGACATGGCAAGGTTCTCGCCGCTGATGGCGCTGCCGCTGGTGTTTGCGGCGGGCCTCGGCGGTCTGTTTCTGTGGGGGATGGGGCGGCCGGACGCCGACCAGCTGCCCTCGGCGCTGATCGGGCGCGCGGGCCCGGTGGCGATCGCGCCGCTTGGCGATCTGCCGACCTTCAGCGACGCCGATCTGGCCGACGGCAAGGTCAAGATCGTGAACTTCTGGGCCTCGTGGTGCGCGCCTTGCCGGGCCGAGCATCCGAACCTTGTGGCGCTGAAGGCCGGGGGGCTGGCGATCTACGGCGTCAACTACAAGGACCGGCCCGAGGCGGGGCTGAAGTTTCTGGGCGACCTTGGCAATCCGTTCACCGCCGTCGGTGCCGATGAAAGCGGGCGGATGGGGATCGACTGGGGGCTTTACGGCGTGCCCGAAAGCTTTGTCATCGACGGGGCGGGCAAGGTGTTGCTGCGAATCCCGGGGCCGCTGACCGAACGGGTGATCGAACGTGATCTGCGGCCGGCTTTGGCCGGTGCCGGGGCTGCCGCAGGGGAGTAGGCCCTGCGGCAGGACGCCTTTGTGTCAACAAGCGGCGCGGATCCACGGGGCAAACCCCGCATCTTCGATCCGAACCTGGCCGGTGAATGCACCACTGAACCCAACAGGTCGCCACGAAGGTTTTAACCGATTTCGGTTCAATCCTGTAGGATCGGAACTGTCCAAAATCCGCCGGGCGCTGAAAATCACTGTTTCGCGCTAACCAAAGGTTACTAACTTTTGGACAGGTCTGGCCGGAATCCGGGTGCGCTTGGGGTCGTCGGCGGCGACGCGGGCGACTCGGACGGCGAAAAGAGAACGCCCCGTCCGGCGGGGCGGGGCGTTCTTTGCAGCTTTGGTCTGCGGCGGACAATGACCGCCCTTGTGCGTGAAGTGCGGGCTAGTTCAATCGTGTGGCCAGGATCAGCAGGACAAATCCTGCAAGTTCGAACCAGGGCGCGCTTGGTGAAAGGTCAGGTGCAAATTGCTTCGTTTTCATAGGCTGACCATAACGTAAGCCTGCGGAAAAGTAACCTGAATACATGGTGTTACGCTGGCCTCCGCCTGAAAATGACTGTTTCGCCCTGCGTGAGGGATAGTAACTTTTAGACAGGTTTTATCGAAAATCTGCCCGGCTCCGGGCGGACTGACCTGCTGACGGCCGCTCGGGGCGGCCGGGAAAGCCGGGCGCGGATCGGGCGCCGACTCGCCCGAAGGTGCCGTCCGGGGGGGCAAAACAGAAAACGCCCCGACCGGCGGGGCGGGGCGTTCTCTGGAGCTTCGTCCAGCGGCGTAATGGCCGCTTTGCTGTTCAAATTGCCGCGTTAAAATGCTTGCGGCGCTTAATCAAAAAGACCCGGTCTGTCAGAAGAAACCCTGCATGTGATCCGTGTCTGCTACTGTTTTACCGTTCAAACTGCTTAGCTTCTATGAGTTCAATATAGCGTAACCTTGGGCCTGACCCAAGGGGAATGCGTTAAGAAGTGGCGGGGGCAGCTGAAATTGACTGTTTCACTCTCTTTCAGGGATACTAACTTTTGGACAGGTTTCGGGGTGGTTTTCGCGGTTCCGGTGCCGCGAGGTCAGGTTTCGCGGCCCCGGGCCGTTAACCTTTGCGGGACAATCGGGGCGCGCGCGACCGCAAAAGGGCGGATTTGTTCAGGAGATTCGCCCCTGTCCGCCGAAACGCCGGGCCAAGCGGCCGCGCTCACGCGGGGACGTTAACCACTGACCGCTTCAACCAGCACCGACAGAGGGCAGCGCCTGTCCCGGATGGCGCGAAGCGCCAGCCCCCCGGAGGGGCAGGCGCTGCCCGCTGGTTTTGGGCTCTGGGGGCGGTGCGTGCGAGCACGCACCCTACCGCTGCCTTCCCGCCCCTTGCCGGACCGAGGCGTCGCGGTCGTTTCCCCAAAACGCCGGGCTGAGCGGAAAAGGCCGATCTTCCGGTGGAAGAGCGGCCCCGCTCATGCGGGAACGTTTCCGCGAGACCGCCTCAGCCCCTCACAGCAGAGGGCGGCGCCTGCCCCGGATGGCGCAAAGCGCCAGTCCCCGGCAGGGGCAGGCGCTGCCCGATGGTTTTGGGCTCCGGGGGCGGTGCGTGCGAGCACGCACCCTACCGCTGCCTTTCCGCCCCTCGCCGGACCGAGGCGTTGCGGTCGTTTCCCCAAAACGCCGGGCTGAGCGGAAAAGGCCGATCTTCAGGCGGAAGAGCGGCCCCGCTCATGCGGGAACGTTTCCGCGAGACCGCCTCAGCCCCTCACAGCAGAGGGCGGCGCCTGCCCCGGATGGCGCAAAGCGCCAGTCCCCGGCAGGGGCAGGCGCTGCCCGATGGTTTTGGGCTCCGGGGGCGGTGCGTGCGAGCACGCACCCTACCGCTGCCTTCCCACCCCTCGCCGGACCGAGGCGTCGCGATCGTTTCCCCAAAACGCCGGGCTGAGCGGAAAAGGCCGATCTTCCGGTGGAAGAACGGCCCCGCTCATGCGGGAACGGTGCCCCGTGACCGCTTCAGCCCTTCACAACAGAGGGCAGGGCAGGCGCTGCCCGGTGGCTTTGGGCCACCGGGCGGTGTGGGTGAAATGTTCCGTCACGGCAGGGTCACTTGCCCCTGCCGACTGAGGCGCCGCTGACCTGTCCCCAGCGCCGGGACGGGCGCGTCAGTTGCCTCCGGCCGGTCCGGCCTGCCTCAGCCCTGGGCGAGGTTGCGCAGCACATAGTGGAGGACGCCGCCATGCTCGACATATTCGACCTCGACCTCGGTATCGATCCGGCATTTGATCTGGATCGTCTCTTCGGTCCCGTCGGCGCGGCGGATGGTGCAGGGCACCATGCTTAGCGGCTTCAGCGCGCCCGCAAGCCCGCGGATCGACAGAACCTCGTCCCCCTTTAGCCCCAGCGTCTTGCGGGTCTGGCCGCCGGTGAACTCGAACGGGATGACGCCCATGCCGACCAGGTTCGAGCGGTGGATCCGTTCGAAGG
>CAZORV010000023.1:0-23417 GCA_964582215.1 uncultured Frigidibacter sp. | reverse complement strand
ACAAGATCCGCGAAGTGATCGGTTCGGGCGGCAAGGTCATCCGTGAAATCGTCGAAGTGTCGGGCGCCAAGGTCGACATCAACGACGATGGCGTGATCAAGATCGCCTCGAACAATGCCGACGCGATCAGGAAGGCCCATGACATGATCTGGTCGATCGTGGCCGAACCGGAAGAGGGCAAGGTCTACACCGGCAAGGTGGTGAAACTGGTCGACTTCGGCGCCTTCGTGAACTTCTTCGGCAAGCGCGACGGTCTGGTCCATGTCTCGCAGATCGCCAACAAGCGTCTGAACCACCCGAACGAGCTGCTGAAGGAAGGCCAGGAAGTGAAGGTCAAGCTTCTGGGCTTTGACGAACGCGGCAAGGTCCGGCTCGGCATGAAGATGGTCGACCAGGAAACCGGCGCCGAAATCGTCGCCCAAAAGGAAGAGCACGCCGAAGGCTGATCTTTGGGCACTGATCGTGACAGGCCCCGGCGGCAACGCCGGGGCCTTTTCTTTGGACTCTCAGCCTGCAGGCTTGCCCGGCCAGTCTCATGCCGTCGGGCTGGCCGTGGCGGCAGGCGCTGTCCAAGGGTGCCGATTATGTGGCAATCGGCAAGGCCGGTATAGTTGCTCATGACGTCCCGGACCGTGTCAGGAAGGACCCTCGCTGCACCTCGCCCGCATGCCCGTTTCGCCAAGCGACTTGCGACAGGAAGGGCTGGGCCATTCGTTCATCGACGACCCGCGGGGGCAGCGGCGTTTCGTCGAAGGCTGACTGCGACGACGAGCGCGACAACCGAGCTGATGTCGGCCGGGTAGCCGATACTGATTGTGGCAGGGCTTTGCGGGTTCGGGGGTGAAACTCCTGAAAGATCGCCCTTTCGGAAACCGTTTCATTGTCCTGCCTATGCCAGCAGCCTTTGCTGAAGATCGTCCAGAAGCCAGCGGCCCGCCGGACCCAGAAGGCGGTCGCGTCTGTGTGCAGCGTAGATCACAAGACCATCTCGGGGGGAGGAATCGTTCTCGATTTCGATCACCTTCAGTTTTCCCGCGGCCACCGCCGCGCTGATCAGGTGCTCTGGCATCCGGCACCAGCCAAAACCGGCCAGCACAAAATCAAGCCTGCGGGCCAGATCGACAAATCGCCACAACCGCGCGCTGGACAGGCCGTAGTTCGCTCCGTTGTGATCGACCGGGTCCGAGAGGACAAGCTGGACGTGCGGTTCAAGGTCGCTGGCCGTCGCCGGGTGGTCCAGTGACGCAAGCGGATGCGATGGCGCCACGACCGCCTTCATCCTGATCCGCAAAAGCGGATAGGCTGCGATATCTTCGGGCACGGATGGCAACAGCAGGCAGATCGCCAGCGCAGCGGAATCGCTGCGCAACCGTCGCAGCGACCCGCCGAGACCCTCGGTCGAAAAGCTGACGGGCAGCGCCGGATACCTGTCGCTCAGCGCGCGCAGGCTTTCGATCAGCGGTTCGGTCGGAACCAGAGGGTCAATCGCCAGTGCGAGTTCAGGTTCAATCCCGCCGCTTGTGCTGGCCGCGACTGCCTCGAACCGCGCAGCGCTGGCAAGCACAAGGCGCGCCTGATCGACCAGAACGCGCCCGGTATTCGTCAGGGTGGGGCGGTACCCGCTCCGTTCAAACAGGGTGACGCCCTGCACCGACTCCAGCGTCGCGACCGTCTGGCTGATGGCAGATTGCACGCGCGAGAGCTTGCGCCCGGCGGCCGAAAAGCTGCCGGTGTCGGCAATGGTCACAAGGACACGCAACTGGTCCAGGGTAAGGCCGCCGATCAAAACCTATCTCATTATCAGATGGACTTTATCAGTTTTTAATCACTTCCACCGGTGATTGTCGATGCTATTTGAACCCTTGCCACCGATTTTCGCGGCCAGGCCCGGACAGGCCGACTTCCGGCTTCGCCTTTGCCACCGTTTTCAAGGAGACCAAGATGACCACACTTCTCGTCGTAGAAACCAGCGCGCGGGGCGATGCATCCGTCTCGCGCAACATGACCCGCCATTTTGTCGAGGAATGGCGCGCCGCCAATCCCGATGGCAAGATCGTCAGCCGCGACCTGACGAAGACCGACCTTGCCTTTCTGACCGGCCCCTGGCTTGAGGCCTATTTCACCCCGCCCGATCAGTTGACTCCCGATATGAAGGACCGGCTGCGCCTGTCGGATGAACTGGTCGCCGAGCTGATTGCCGCCGATCATCTTGTGATCGGAACACCCGTTCACAACTACAACGTGCCCGCCACGCTGAAGGCCTGGATCGACCATATCGTCCGCAAGGGCCTGACGCTTGGCTTTGACGGGAACGGGCTTCTGACGGGCAAGAAGGCGACGGTGCTGATTGCCTCGGGCGGGGTCTATACCGAAGGTTCGCCGATCCGCGACCGCGATATCGCGACCCAGTACCTGCGGCTGATCCTGAAGGTGATCGGCATCACCGATGTCAACTTCGTCGCTGGCGGCGCCGCCAAACTGGTCGACCTGCAGCAAAGGACGATGTCGGATTTCGTGGCCGACCTTGCACCGCAGATCAGGACGGCCGCAGCGGCCTGATCCGCCTTTCGTAGATAAATCAGACGGGCGCTACGGCGCCCGTTTTGCAAAGGGTGAGTCACCGCTTGCAAAGATGATCGCGCCCTCGATCCGCGAGATCCGCCAGTCGCCCGCATCGTCTTGGGTACAGCGATAGCTGAAATCGCCCAGCGACGACGGAACCTCCATCGGCATGGGCCGGTCGCCATATCCCGAAAAAACGGCCAGCAGGCTGTCAAAGGCAAGCCCGCCGTCCATCTGCTCCGTCACCCTGAGATTAGAGATCAGATGCCGCGTTGTGCGGCCCTGCTCGGCCGCCTTGGCGCTACGTTCGGCGACCGCCGCAACAAGCGTGTCGCGGCCGGAAATTTCCATCCCCTCGATTTTCATGAAGCAATCGGGTGTCAGGCAGGGTGCAACCGGCGCATCGAGCTTGCCGTCGACGATCGACCAATAGCGAAGGATCGCGCTCTGCGCCGCAAGGATGTCGGCGGCTTTCGCAATGTTTTGCATCGCCCGCCCCTCACGATCCAAACATCATGCTTTCGGGATGTTCGTGCCCCCAGCCATTCATGACATCCGGCATCTGGTCCGGCGTAATGTCGATGATCAGCGGCGCGGCATCGTCGGCAAGCCGGTCCATCCCCGAACTGAATTCGTTCCGGTTTCCGCACGGGTCCTTGATATAGGCATAGTTGTTCGTGCCGAACCCCGTCGCCTTGCCCAGCCCGACATTGTGCCGCCCCGGCCCGAATTCCCAGCGCAGGCGGTGTTCCATAAGCTGGTCGGACAGGCGGAAATAGTGGTTGCCGTCCTCGACCGAAAAGGCGACGTGATGCAGGGTTTCCCCCGGACGCGCGCCGAGCGTATAGGCAATATCGTGGTCATAGTCCGACGACCGCATCCAGACCGCCATCAGATTTCCTGTGACGGAAATGCTGAACGAGTATTTGAAGCCGATCCGGTACAGAAAGCCCAGCATGGTTTCAGGTGCGGCCGCGCCGATGATGTTGACGTGGTCCATCCCGCAAGGCGTATGCAAGCCCTTTGACTCAAAGCTGGTGATCCCGGCACGCCGCCCCCCGTCACCGACCGCCAGGCGCATCCGGTGCCCAGAGGGAAGCGCGAAGGCCAGCGAACTCCCCTCGCCCGGCCTGACCCCGGTGTCCGCCCTTTCATGCGCCACATTCTCTTGCGCAAGGATCGCTGCGACACGGTCAAGGTCGGCCTTGTCATCCACCCCGAAGGTGAAATCGCCAAGCCCGGCGGCACCGCGCGCCAGCGTCAGGTCGCCGGTTCCCCCCCGGCATGTCAGGTGGACATGGCTATCGGTTCGTTCCAGGACTTTCATGTCCAGAACATCGACATACCATGACAGCGCCTGCCCAAGGTCGGACGTCAGCAGCGTGGCGTGATCCAGCCGGTTGATCGGCATCCTTCTCTCCTCCCGTTTCATTCGACTGGCCGGCCTTGCTCTCTCCGGCGCCGACGTCAAGATTGCTTGTTTTACGCCACCCCAGGTTCTTCCCATGGGAAGCTGGCGATTGCCCGGTCTTCGACATTTGGCCGGAACACCGTCTTTACGAAGTCTTCATGCAGGCCGCTTGAAAGATAGCTTTCCAGCTGCGCCTTCGTGCCGAACTCCACCGCCATGACATGCGTGAAGGTCTGGTCGCGGTTGCTTTCATTGCGACCCAGCCCGAACCGGCGCATGTGCGGAAAGTGATCGGGAAGTGCTGCAAGTCCCTCAAGCACAGCCCTTCGGCCTTCGGGCGAGGCATCTGGCCGAAAGCGGAAAAGGACCATGTGGCGCATCATTCGGCCGACCCCGCGCACAATTGGCGGCAAGGGCTGGACGACGATGACAGGTGCGCCCAGCATACCTGATCCAACATGCGCCACCTCCTCCGCCTCTGCACAGACAACCCATCCAAGCGTAGCGCCTAACGATACATCGTTTTGACAGAAAGAACTTATTCAAGTTGCCGGGACCGAGTCAAGCATTGTATCGTGACGGCCTTGGGGTAAAAGCATGTGGCAGCAGGGGGATGGGCAATGGCAGAAGTCGCTTCCGAAAATGCCGACACGATCCAGAGCGTCTCCATGGCGTTGCAGGTTCTGGAAAAGCTTGCGCACGCCAAGGGCGACATGGGGGTGACAGCGTTGGCCGCGGCCCTCGACACCACCAAAAGCCGGATCCACCGGCATCTGCGGACCCTGATCACACTGGGCTATGTCTCGCAGTCCGAGCAGACCGAACGCTACCGCATCGGCGCCAGGCTGATCGCCCTGGGCCGGGCGGCGTCATCTTCGGCCGACCTTACGTCGGTGGCCTTGCCGCATATGCGCAGGCTTCGCGACCTGACCGGCCAGGCGGTAAGCCTTGGTCAGGTCGAACCGGACGGCATCAGAATCCTCGATACGCTGTCGGGAAACCTGCAGATCGAGGTCGGTGTCAGGCCCGGAACATTGCTTGGTTTCTGCACCTCGGCGCAGGGAAAGGCCGCGCTGGCGGCGATGAACCCGGTCAGGCGCAAGGCCTGCATACCGAAAACGATTTCCAGGGCGACCGAGTATACGATCACGGACCCGCGCGAATTCGGCGCCCATCTTGACGAGATTGCCGTGCGCGGCTGGGCCACCGCCCCGAATGAGACGGTGTTGGGGCTGAATGCGTTGGCTTCGGCTGTGTTCAATTCGGACGGCGAGCCGGTGGCAACCATCGCGATCGTCAGCCTGATCCAGTATATTGCGACGCCGCCCGAGCCCGGGCAGATCGAAGCGATCCGCCAGGCCGCATCGGCGATTTCCGCCGAGCTTGGTCATTCTGCACAATAGGCCGCAAGCATCCGCAACCCAGCGCCGGCGCCCTGCCTTGACAGGGCCGACCGCTGCGCTCTATTGCAGTATTGTTCCGTCAAACAGATCGTAGTTCTGTTAAATGGAACGATAAGACAGCCATTGGGACAGAGGGGATGCTCTGATGTCAGCGTTGATGCCGGACGGGACGGACCGACGGGTTGATGAGATTTTGCAGGGGGCCGTCGATCCGCATGTCCACAGCGGGCCATCCGTCGCCCCGCGCGCAATAGATCACATCCAGCTTGCAAAACTGTATTCCGACGCTGGCTTTGCCGCCGCAGTCACCAAGGACCATGACTATTCAGGGGTGATGTGCGCCAGACTGATCCAGGATCATTACCCGGACCTCAGGACCCGGATCTTTTCCGGGATCGTGCTGAACAATGTCGTCGGCGGCATCAACCCCCACGCGGTGGAACATACGGCGGCGGCGGGGGGCAAGATCGTCTGGCTGCCTACGCTGGCGGCCGAAAACCATCTGGCGTGGGAAAAGACTTCGGCTTGGGTGCATCCGGCGTCGACCAATGCGATGCGGCCCGCGGCTGGTGTGCCGTTATTCCTGGAAGACCGGTTGCGCCCCGAGGTCCTGGATGTGCTGGACGTTGTGGCCGCGACCGGCATGGCTCTGGCAAGCGGCCATATCCACATCTCCGAAACCAGGATCGTCTTTGCCGAGGCGCGCAGGCGCGGTGTCGAGCGCCTGATCCTGACCCATCCCGAAGATATTGTGGGCGCCAGCCCGGACGACGTTCAGGACATCGCCGCGATGGGGGCCTTCGTCGAACATTCGCTGGCCTTCTTTGTCGAAGGCTCGCGCTTCAAGAACCGCACAGCCGAAGATCTGAAGGCCTTCATCGACATGGTCGGACCCGAGCGGACGATCCTGTGTTCCGATCTTGGGCAGGTTGGTTCGCTGAACCCTCTGGACGGCTTCCGGCAAGCCGTCACGACCTGCCTTTCCCTGGGCTATTCCGACGCGCAGGTCCACCGGATGGTTGCCACAAACGCCGCCGGGGTCATCGGTTTGACGGCCTGAACCGGCGGGGTTTGGCTTGAACCGGCGACCGCGTGTCACGGTATTTCTTTGTTTCGTTAGACAGAACTATGTTTCGCTATTTGACACTATCGACGGCCCCGCATAATATTGGCACGCGACATTTCGTCTTGTCCTAAAGATGCGCGACTCCGGGGGAACCTCATGCTGCTGGCAATCAAGATCCTGCTGACCATCTGCACGCTTGGCTACAGCGCCATTCCGACATTCTTCGATTTCAGCAACAGCCACGCCACGAACCCGACATGGACGGGGCACGCCCGCTATCACGTCATCTGGCAGGTATCGAGCTATGATTATATGGCAGTTCTGGCGCTGATCCTGATCTGGACGGCGGGCCTGGACCCTGCGCAGCTTTGGGTGCCGGCCATCCTGGCGCTTGCCGCCTATGGTGGCTTCTTCACCGCGCTGCTGACCATGCCGGTCTATGGCGGTATCCTGAAGGACGAAGTCAACGGCGTCCCCGAAGCCAGGTTCAAGCTGTTCGGCAAAGCCATCCAGATCGACCTGAATGTCTTGTTGTTCCTGCCGCTGTTCATTGCGTCGATCGTTGCGGCGGGCCTGCTTTATACAGTCTGAAGGCGGTCGGGCTGGCCGCCATCTGACGCCTTGCCAATACCACTCCTGGTGCCGGCACTATGATCGGGCAGTTGCAGATCGGCTTTTACAAGCCGGGTAAGCTCAAGTTCAGGATTGGCCTCCAGATAGGGCGACGCTTGCCCCGCAAGCACAACCTGAATCGGCCCGGCCACAACCCCGGCCGCGCGCCTTGAACGACCCCGCGTGCCGGAAAAGCTCCAGCTTTACGGCAACCTCGGCCGCCTCCGGCAGGTGCTGACGGAAGACATCCTTGGCCAGCTCAAGACAGGGGGTGGGGACGGTGCGCCCTCGCAGTGCGGCGGCCGCGGCATCAAATTCCTCGGGGCCGGGTGTCAACACCGTCCAAATTGCCTTTGCGGGTCCAGGGTGCCGGCCGGCGGTCAGCGACCGCCAGCCACCCTATATCGCGGCACGGACGGACGTAAGACCGTCATCGCAGTGGCGCAGACCAGCCGTTCAACTTACCATGTGATGAGCGGCGATTGCCGAAGCCACTGGTCACCCCGCAACTGCTCTACGACAAACCGCGCCACGCCGCCGCGCGAAATGGCACCGCCCGAGAACCCGTCAAGATTGACGAGCGCGCGGACATCGCGCTGTTCGGTCTTGTCGTTCAGGACGCTGGGTCGCACCAGAACCCAGTCCAGCCCGCTTTCCCTGACAAGCGCCTCTTGCCGGTCCTTGTCCTGGTAGATCTTCCGCAGGGCCACCGGCATGATGAGCCAGTCGAACAACAGGCCACCATGGCCCCGACTGTCCCCCGCCCCCATGCCGGTGATGCAGACCAACCGTCTGACATTCGCCTTGCGCATCGCCCCCAGCAATGCGCGCGTCGCCGTTGAAAGCAGCGTCACCTCGCGGAACAGGCTGATCGAGGTCGGTCCCAGGGCGCTGATCACCGCGTCGCAACCCTCCAGCGCCCGGACAAGCGCCTGTTCGTCACGGGCATCCCCGACAACAACGCGCGCGCCAAGCTGCGCAGCCTTTTCGGCCGAGCGCACAAGAACGACAGGTCTATGCCCCTGCCGAGCCAGCTCCTGAACAATCAGGCGGCCTGTGCCCCCTGTGGCCCCGGTTACCAGAACCTGCATGTTTTCTCCATTCCAAATCTGCCCGGCGCTTCTGTCAGCGCCGGGCAGGTCTTTGGTCGCAAACGCGCGACGATCAGATCAAGGGCATGACATCCGGCTCAAGGCCGAGCTGCATCTTGCCGAAAGCCTCGAGATTGCTTGCCAGATTGATGAACGGGTGCATCGTCCCGACCTTGGCATCCTGCCAGACCCCGTTCATGTCATTGCCGCGCCAGGCCCAGGATCCGCCTGCCGCGCTGGCCATAAGGTCGATGGCCTCCCAGACCAGTTTGTTGGCAAAGGCGGCGTTACGGGTGATCGCTGCCCGCTCCAGCTTGGGCATCATCTCACCCCTGTCGGCATAGTCTTGCAGAGCTTTGCACGAGCGTTCAAGCACCGCCTCTGCCGCAGCGATCCTGGCCGAGGCTTCGCCGATCTGGACTTGCGTGATGGGCGCTTCGGCCTGTTTGCCGTAGATCGTCAGCTTGATGTCGCGCTTGGCCACGGTGTCGATGAAGGCCTCCAGCATATGCTTGCCCGCGCCCAGAACCGGGAAAGCCAGCACAAGCACCATCAGCGGACCAAAGGCCAGCCGGTAAAGCGGCGAGTCCGGGAAGGCCAGAGGCTGCTGGCCCAGAACGCAAGGGATCAGCGGGATGATCCTTTCGGACGGGATCGTTACATCCGATGCCGCGACATTGGTGCTGCCGCTGCCGCGCAGCCCTGATGGATTCCAGTCGTCCAGCAGGCGGCAATCGGACATCGGCACGATGCCGAGTCCGGGACCGGCTGGCGCGCCATTCTGGTCGAACATCGGAATACCAAGCAGGTTCCAGTCGGCCTGATAGGCCCCCGAATTGAAGAACCATGTGGCCTTTTGAACGCGTATTCCATCGTCAACCGGTGCTGCCTCGATCAGGCGCCCCGAGAATACCCCTGCGAACCGGGGGGATTTGCCGGCGAAAAGCGCGTCCACGACGGGGCGCGGGTAAAGTCCCGCAGCGGCCCAGCAACAGGCGCTGTTCAGGGTAATGCCCCAGGCGACCCCGGCATCGCCGCGCCCAAGTTCGACCACCGTGCGCATCCAGGTGCTCAGTGACGCTTCCATGCCACCAAAGGCCTGGGGCACCATCATCGACCAGACCCCTGCGCGTCTCATCTCTGCCTCGATCGATGGCGGGGTCCGGGCAAGATCTTCGGTCTCTTTTCGGGCCGCCCTCAATTTGGGCGCGAAGTCGCGTGCCCAGGAAACCAAGGCCTCTTCGCCTGCACGGCTGTCGATTCGTTCCGGTTTGTTCATGATGTCCTCCCTCTCCCGGCCGAGAGTATCTCATACTGTACTTTGAGTCTATTTTGAATCGTGACCTTGTGGCGGACCAGCCGGGCGGACTAACCTTTGAAGATGACCGTCTTCAGTCCGAACCCCGACGACCCGACCGGCGCAAACCCGGATCACCGCGTGCGCGTAGCGCGGCAGCGGCGACTTCGAATGCGGCAAAGGCTTCTGGATGCCGTGCTTGCTGCCCATCATGATTCCCAGGACGGGAAGTTGCCTGCGGTAGAGGCCATTCTTGACCATGCGTCCGTCTCCAAGGCCACGTTTTACAAGTATTTCGCGTCCGTGGACGAAGCGGTCGGGGCGCTTGGTTCCGACATGGTCGAGGATATGGTCAAAAGCCTGATCGCTATTCTGGGTGATGCGCCGCCGCCGCTTTTCGCGATGACAACCTCGGTTCAGCTGTTCCTTCTGCGCGGAGTGCTGGAGCCGCAATGGGCCAGCTTTGTCGCGCGCGGCGATGCCCTTGGCGGGGACACCGAAGCCCGACGCGGATTGACCCGTCACCTGCGGCAGGCTGCAGACCAGGGTCAGATCGATTTTGAAGACTATGATGCCGCCATCGCGCTGGCCCTTGGCAGCCTCATCGAAGGCATGCATCGCTTTTCTACGACATCCGGGCAAGACCGCCGACAGGGCATCGAATGCCTTGTGGTGATGATCCTGATGGGTCTTGGCCTGCCGCGGGACACGGCGCGGGCGGCCACAAAGGACAGTGCCGATTTCATCTATGACACAGCCCTGGCGCGCCTGCCCTGGTGGCGCGATCCCTGGGCGTGACACGATGCGCCCAGGGTCTATACCCCGGGGTCTATACCATTGTCGCCAGTATGATTTCCGTGGTCCGCCGCAGGTGCTGGGCCATGGCCTCGGCCGCCGCGGCGGAATCGCGGGCGACGGCGGCAGCTGCGATCATGTCATGTTCGGAAGCCACGTCGCGCTCATGGCCCTTGGACAGCCTGCGATAGCGTTCCGACTGCAGGTAAAGCTGGCGTCGCAGCCGCAGCCACCAGTCGTTCGGGCAGCAGGCCGCCAGTTCCTCGTGGAACTCCTCGTGCAATTGGTGCCAGCGTTCCGCTTCGGGCGTCGCCGGTTGGCGGAACGCATCGCCCAGCACCCGCAGCCGGTGCTGCAGCGACAGGATGCGGCCTTCCCAGTCCAATGTCCCGTGGCGGATCGATTCCGTCAGGCAGCGGCATTCGATCTCGACCCTGGCTTCGGTCAGGTCCTCCAGGTCTTTCCGGCTGACCGGCGCCACGACGAACCCCTTCTGCGGCTCGGCGAGCACCAGACCTTCGGCGGTCAGCCGCGACAGCGCCTCGCGCACCGCGCCAATCGAGGCATCCAGATCCTTGCCCAGCTGATCAATCCGCAGTTTCTGACCCGGTGCGAACCGGGCCGAAATAATGGCATGGCGCAGCGTCTCGAACACGCGGGCAGTGCGGCTTTTGTGGGTGACCTCGTCTTTCATGGCCCTGTCCCTGTCCGTCACTCACTTCTGCGGCGTGTCGGCAGCAGCGAGACATGAAAACGTTTCTCGATCCAGCCCCAAAGGCCCGACCGTGAAAAGGACATGACCAGAATCGCCACGGCCCCCAGCACGATCAGATAAAGGGTTCCGTAGTCCGCCAAAAGCTCGCGCAGGCCGAAATAGATCAAAACGCCAATGATGGCACCTTCGATCCGCCCGATCCCGCCGATGACGACCATGAAGATCACATCGACTGTCCAGTCGTTCAACGAAAACCCCGCCTCGGGCGAGATGCGGAGCTTTTGCAGGAAGATCACCGCCCCCACCGCGCCGGTGGCGGCGGCCACGGCCACATAGGTCCAGAACCGCGCCCGCCAGATGTCGACCCCGACCGAGGCAGCCGCGCGGGGGTTGTCGCGCAGCGCCATCAACGCCAGACCCGCTTTCGACCGGATCAGCGCGTAGCTGCCCGAAAGAACCCCCATCCCGATCAGGACCAGCAGCCAGTAGACCACCCATTCCCGCATCTCGCGGCTTGCGGCAATGCCCTTGACCGCCGCCGTGGGCAGCGACATCCCCGCGCCCGCGCCAAGCGACGGCACGGCGGCGAAGCTTAACGCCAGCGTCTCGGCCGAGACCCAGGTGCCGACGGCGAAATAGGCGCCCTCCAGCCGGAAGAGAAGCGGGCCGATGATCGCCGCCACGATCGCCGCCCCGCAGGCAGCCAGCGGAATGCCCATCAGGGGCGGCAGGCCCAGCCAGATCGTCGCGATGAACAGCGTATAGCCGCCCAGGCCCACAAAGGCCTGCTGGCCCACCGACAAAAGCCCCGCATAGCCCGCAAGCAGGTTCCACAGGACAGCCAGGGCAAGGAAGGCCAGCATCTCGCCGATCAGGCGCAGCGGGCCGCTGCCCAGCACAACCGGCGCCAACGCCAGAAGCAGGGTGACGAAGGCCAGGCCAAGGGCGACTTTGATCGTGGTCCGGTCCATGTCCTAGTTCATCCGTGGAAACAGGCCGCGCGGGCGGAAGGCCAGCACGGCAAAGAACAGAAGATGCCCGGCCAGGATCTGCATCCCCGGCGAGATCGTGGCGCCAATCGACTGCGCCAAGCCCAGCACCAGCCCTCCGGCAAGCGTCCCCCACAGGTTGCCAAGCCCGCCGATGATCACCGCCTCGAACCCGTAGATCAGCCGCGCGGGGCCAGCGAAGGGATCAAAGCTTGACCGCGCGGCCAGCAGCACCCCGGCAATCGAGATCACGGCAAAGCATAAGCCCATCGCCATCCCGAAGACATGGTCGGTGCGGATGCCGACCGCCCGCGCGGTTTCCGGATCGTCCGAGGTCGCGCGGAAGGCCCGGCCAAGGCGGCTGCGGAAGAAGACCAGCTCCAGCCCCGCGACCAGCGCCACCGCGATCCCCAAAGTCACCAGCGGCAGCACGCCGATGGATATCCCCGCCAGCTGAAAGCTCGCCGTCTCGACCGACCCCACGCTCAGCCGCTGCGCGTCGGTGGAATAGATCGTCAGCAGGCTGTTCTGGATGATCACCGACAGCCCGAAGGTCACCAGAAGCGGTGGCAGAAGGTCGTCGCCCAGCGTGCGGTTCAGCAGCACCCGCTGCAGCACATAGCCAAGCCCCGCCATCAGCGGCGCGACAAGGACCAGCGCCAGAAACGGATGCAGCCCGCTGGCCTTGACCAGAACCATCGTCAGATAGGCCGCCAGCACGATGAAATCGCCATGCGCGATGTTGACCAGCCGCATGACCCCGAAGATCAGGCTCAGCCCCAGCGCAAACAGCGCATAAAGCCCGCCGAGAAGGATGCCCTGAACGATGGTGTCGGCAAAACCCATGCTATTCCCCGAAATAGGCGGCGTTGATCTGGTCGCGGGTCAGCTCTGACGGCGCGCCCGCCAGCACCACATTGCCTTCCCGCAAGCAGACAAGCTGATGGGCCAGCCGCCGCACCCGTTCCACATCCTGCTCGACCAGAATGGCCGCGATGCCGCTGGCACTGATCGCAGGCAAAGCTGCATAGACGTCGTTCACCACAATCGGCGCCAGCCCCAGCGAGATTTCGTCGAAGAGGATCACTCTGGGGTTGGCCACCAAAGCGCGCCCGATGGCCACCATCTGCTGCTGCCCGCCCGACAGCTCTGTCGCAGGGACATGCCGCTTCTGCCCAAGGATCGGGAACAGCTCATAGACCCGGGCAAGGGTCCATTCCCCGGAACGCCCGTTCTCGGCCCCCAGCATCAGATTTTCCTCGACCGAAAGCGACCGGAAGAGCCGCCGCCCCTCGGGCACCAGAACGATTCCGCGCCGCGACATCGTCTCGGGCGGCTGGTCGCCGATGGGCTTGCCCTCGAACCGGACGGAATCGCGCGAGCGGGGCAGAAGGCCAAGGATCGCCTTGAACAGCGTCGATTTCCCCGCCCCGTTGGCCCCCACCAACCCCAGGACCGCCCGTTCCGGCAGCGCAAGGCTGACCCCGAACAGCGCCTGAAAGTCACCATAGCCCGACGACAGGTTCTCGACGGCAAGCACCGGCTCAGCCATGGGCCACCTCGGCATCGGGTCCAAGATAGACGGCGGTGACCTGCGGGTCCTTCATCACCGCCTCCGGCGTGCCGTGGGCGATGACCTTGCCGAAATCCAGCACCAGGATCCGGTCCACGACCGACAGAAGCGCATGCAGCACATGCTCGATCCAGACAATCGTCGTCCCCGCCGCCCGGATTTCCGCGATCAGCGCGATCAGCCTTTCGCATTCCGCTTGCGTCAGCCCGCCCGCGATTTCATCCAGCAGCAGAAGCCGGGGCCCGGTGGCGATCGCCCGCGCCAGCTCCAGCCGCTTGCGGTCCAGCAGCGTGAGGCTGCCCGCCAGCTTGTCGGATTGCGGGCCAAGGCCGCAGCGCGCCAGCGCCTCGGTGGCATGGGGCCGGGCGGCGCCTTCCCGCAGGCGGCGGCCGAATGCGGCGGCGATCAGCACGTTTTCATAGGCCGTCAGCCCGGCAAAGGGCTGCGGCACCTGAAACGACCGCGCAATCCCCAGATGACAGCGCCGCCGGGCGTCCAGCGCGGTGATGTCACTGCCGAACACCGCGATCCTGCCCGTGTCGGCCCGGAAACTGCCCGTGATCAGATTGAACAGCGTGGTCTTGCCCGCACCGTTCGGGCCAATAACGCCAAGCGCACTCCCCCCCTCGACCGAGAAGGAAATGTCCTGCGCCACCTTCAGTGCGCCGAAGGATTTGCTAAGGCCAGTGATAGAAAGCGCGGCAGCCATCGAACTCCCCGGGTTTCGCAGAGATTACCAAGTAAAATAGACAAAAGGCAATATAATATATTTTTCTTGCCCCGATCCTCCGAATCGTGCAACCTCGCTTTGACCGTCATGGCCCATCGGGCGATGCCGGGCACCAGAACGACTGCCCGCACGGGCGGCATCAGGGGGGAGGCCTGCATGACCAATCAACTGCACTCGCGCTGGACCCGTCGGCGCATCCTTGGCACCGGGTCCGCGGCACTTGCCGCCCCGATGCTGGCGCCGCGCGCGGCCTGGGCGGCGGACGACGAAATCCGCATCGGCTGGGTCAGCCCGACCACCGGCCCGATTGCGGGCTTCGGTTCAGCCGACAGCTATGTGCTGGGCCAGATACAGCCGATCCTGGACCAGGGGATCGACATCGGCGGCAAGCACTATGCCGTGCGCCTGATCCCGAAGGACAGCGAATCCAACGCCAACCGCGCGGCAGAGGTCGCCAGCAGCCTGATCCTGGATGATCAGGTGCATCTGATGCTGTCGTCCTCGTCTGCCGACACGGTCCTGCCCGTCACCGACCAGTGCGAACTGAACGAAATCCCCAGCCTTTCGGCCGACACCCCCTGGGACGCTTTCTTTTTCGGCCGCGGCGGCGACCCGGCCAAGGGCTTTGACTGGACCTACCATTTCTTCTGGGGCGGCGAGCAGATCATCAACTCCTACGCCTCGCTCTGGGGCCAGATCGACACCAACAAGAAGGTCGGTCTGATGATGTCGAATGACAGCGACGGTGTGGCCATGTCGAACCCCGACATCGGCTTTGCCGCCCAGCTGAAGAAGCACGGCTATGAGGTCGTCGACCTCGGCCTCTTCGAACCCCTGTCCGACGACTTCTCGGCCCAGATCGGTGCGCTGAAGGACGCGGGCGTCGATATCGTCACCGGCATCTTCCTGCCGCCCGACTTCACCACCTTCTGGGTGCAGGCGCAGCAGAAAGGCTATGTGCCCAAGGCCGCTACCATCGCCAAGGCGCTGCTTTTCCCCGCCTCGGTCGAGGCGATCGGCCCCTCGGCCGCAGGCCTCTCGACCGAGGTCTGGTGGTCCCCTGGCCATCCTTACCCATCATCGCTGACCGGCATGGGTGCCGCCGATTTCGCGGCGGGCTTCACCAAGGCATCGGGCAAACAGTGGGTCCAGCCCATGGGCTTCAAGCACGCGCTTTGGGAAGTGGCGATCGACGTGCTGAAACGCACCGCCGACCCGATGGACAAGGGCGCGATCATGGAGGCGATCAAGGCCACCTCGCTTCCCACCATGGTCGGCAAGGTCGACTATTCGACCGGACCGGTCCCGAACGTCTCGCCCACCCCGGTCGTGGGCGGGCAGTGGGTCAAGGGCACTGAATTTCCCTTTGAATTGAAGATCGCCGAAAACCAGTACGCCCCGGACATCGCGGTGCAGAAACCTTTCGAGGCGATCGGTTGACGGCAGACCGCGCCCGAAGACGGGCGCGGCCCCAAGAACAGAAAGGTTAAGAGATGCGGCTGGTCCGATATCGCAAAGGCGCGGAAGGCGCGGCACTTGGGCTGCTTGAGGGGGATGGCGTCGTGCCCGTCGCGGCCATCCTCCCCGAGGCGCCCAAAGACATGAAGGCGCTCATCGCTGCTTGGCCAGAGATCGGGCCGAAGCTTGCCAACGCCAAGGGCAAACCCATCCCCCTGACCGAGGTCACACTATTGGCGCCGGTAGCCGCGCCTGAAAAGGTCCTGGCCATCGGGATGAACTATGCCGAACATGCGCAAGAGGCGGTGGATCAGGGCATCGCGGTCCCCAAGGATCAGGTCTGGTTCAGCAAGCTGGTCAGTTCTCTGAACGCCCCCTTCGGCGATATCGATGCGGCCGCCGTGGTCGAAAAACTGGATTACGAGGTCGAACTGGTCGTCGTCGTCGGCAAGGGCGGCCGTAACATCAGCGAGGCGGATGCCCCGGCGGCGGTGTTTGGCTATGCGGTCGGCAATGATGTCAGCGCCCGCGACTGGCAGATGAAGACCGCGCAATGGGTCCTGGGCAAAAGTTTCGACACCCACGGCCCCTTCGGCCCCGCCATCGTGACGGCGGACGAGGTGGGCGATCCGCACACCCTTGGCATACGCTGTTTCGTGAACGGCGAGATGCGGCAGAACTCGAACACCAGGCATCTGATCTTCAACATCTGGGCGCAGATTGCCGAACTGTCGAAAGTCATGACCCTGAAGCCCGGTGACCTGATCTTTACCGGTACGCCCTCGGGCATCGGCAATGCGATGAAGCCGCCAAGGCTTTTGAAGCATGGCGATCTGGTCCGGTGCGAGATCGACCGGCTGGGTGCGATCGAAAACCGTGTCCTCGCAGGCGCGGTGCCGGTGGAGTAGGGAATGGTCGAAAAGGTCATCATCACTTGTGCGGTGACGGGCGGCATCCATACCCCCGCCATGTCGCCGCACCTGCCGGTGACGCCCGACGAGATTACGACCGCGGCGGTTCAGGCGGCCGAGGCCGGTGCCGCCGTCATCCACCTTCACGCGAGGAACCCGGTCACTGGCCAGCCCGACCAGTCGCCCGACCTCTTCATGCAGTTCCTGCCGCGCATCAAGCAGCAGACCGGCGCGATCCTGAACATCACCACCGGCGGCGGCCTGGGCATGACGCTTGACCAGCGGCTTGCCCCCGCACTTGCAGCGGCCCCCGAGATTGCCTCGATGAACATGGGGTCGTTCAATTTCAACATTTCGGGTGCGGCACGGGGTTTGCGCGAACCGGTCCAGCAATGGGAACGGGACTATCTGGAGGGGTCGAAGGACTTCATCCTGTCCAATACCTTCCGCCAGCTTGAACGCGGCATGAAGTCGTTGGGCGACCTTGGAACGCGGTTCGAATTCGAATGCTATGATGTGGGCCATCTTTACAACCTTGCCCATTGCGCCGATCTGGGCTGGGTCAAGCCGCCGTTCTTCATACAATGTATCTTCGGCATCCTTGGGGGCATCGGGCCGGACCCCGAAAACCTGATGCATATGAAGGCAACTGCCGACCGGCTGTTCGGCAAGGACTATCGCTTTTCGGTCCTGGGTGCAGGCAGGCACCAGTTCCCGCTTGTCACACTGGGGGCAATCCTTGGCGGCAACGTGCGGGTCGGGCTGGAAGATAACCTCTACCTTGCCAAGGGCCAGCTTGCGCCGTCGAACGCCGCGCAGGTCGCCAAGATCCGCCGTATACTGGAGGAACTGGGCCTGGACATTGCGACGCCGGACGAAGCGCGCGCCATGCTGGGCACCAAGGGGGCGGATCAGGTCCGGTTCTGACGAAAGACTATTGGGGACATGCCCCGGACGGGAGGACAAGATGACGGCGATTATCGGAAAAATCGGCATAAACAAGCGGCCGGGCGAACTTGGGGTCCATTCGATGACCCATTTCCGCATGACCGTGCCCGACTTGCAGAAAGCCGAGAAATTCTATTCGGCCTTCGGCCTGAACGTGGTCGAGGAGGGCAATGGCCTGGGTCTTTATGCCTTCGGCAACAGTCACCGCTGGTTTCAGCTTGAAGAAGGGCCGAAAAAGCGCATCGCGACCCTGTCCTTCGGCGTCTTCGAAGAGGATTTCGAGCCGATGCGCCGCCGGATCGAAAGTATGGGTATCCGGCTGCTTGACCCGCCCGCAGGCTTCGTCTCGAACGGCTTCTGGTTCCTTGACCCCAACGACTTCCTGATCGAGGTGAAGATTGCCGCCAAGACCTCGCCCGACGCCAAGGTCGAGTTCGGCGCGCTGGATGTCTCGACCCCGGCCAACAAGGCCGCGTCCTGGCCGCGTTCGCTAAAGCCTGCAGTCACGCCGAAGCGCTTTGCCCACATGTTGCTGTTCGTGCCCGACATCCCGAAGACGATCGAGTTCTATTCCCATGTCCTGGGCCTGCGGCTTTCCGACCGGACCGGCGACATCATCGCCTTCATGCATGGGATCCACGGCTCGGATCACCACCTGATCGCCTTTGTAAATTCAGGCGGCAAGGGGCCGGGGCTGCACCACATCAGCTGGGACATGGGCTCGCTGAACGGCATCGGTCTGGCGGCGATGCAGATGGCGGATCGCGGCTATACCAAGGGCTTCGGCCTTGGGCGGCATGTGATCGGGTCGAACTACTTTCACTACATGCAGGACCCCTGGGGCAGCTGGTCGGAATATTCGGCGGATATCGACTACATCAGCCTTGACCACGACTGGCAAGCAGAAGACCACCCGCCAGAAGACGGGATCTATGTCTGGGGCCCCGAGATGCCGGGTGATTTCCTGCACAACTACGAGGCTGATCAGGAGGGCTGATGGTCCGGCCCGCCGCATCCGGCGGGCGGCCTGTCAAAGCGGCGGTCTGTCACAGATAGTCCGCCGCTTCTCCGCTTGTCGAAAAGACCTTGCGCAACTGGCGAAAGCGGCGCGCGCCATATAGCAGCGTATCCGCCCCGGTGCGCTGGCCGGTGGCAAGCACCTCGCCGATCAGGATGGAATGACTTGACTGGTCGATAGCCTGCACCAGACGGCAGTCAAACACCGCCGACGCGCCCTGCAAGACCGGCGCGCCGGTGGCCAGCACCCCCCAGTCCCCCGTCGCAAAACGGTCCACGTCCCGCCCGCCCATGCCGGCAAAGACCATGGCCACGCTGTCCTGATCCTCGGCCAGAACGTTCACGCAGAACCGGGCAGCGGCCAGAATCATCCCATGGGTCTGACCGGACTTGTTCACGCAAATCAGCAGTCTGGGCGGATCGGCGGTGACCGAAGCCACCGCCGTCGCCGTCAGACCATATCGCTGCCCCTCGTGCCGGGTCGTGATCACAGTCACAGACGAGACATGCTGCGCGATGGCCCCGACATAGTCCCCCGCCGGAACTGGGGACAGGGCGGAAAGGTCCTGCGCCATGGGTTACAAAAGCCCGCCGGGATCGACACCCAGCAGGACGCGCCCATAGATTTCCGCCCCCGTCTCGTGCAGCAGGAACCCATGCATCGAGGCCGCCTGAAGGTTGCGCGCATTCAGCTGGATCGGCGATTTCAGCGACAGCCCCGCCGCCCCGCCGATGGTGTAAAGCCGGTTCGTCGCATCACGGCACAGCCGCGGAATTTCGGTCAGATCCATCCTGATCCGCCCCCGCAGCGCCAGCGGCATCTTCTCGCCCCGCCGGGCATAGGCATCGACATCATCCGCCGCCCGGTAAAAGATCAGCTCGGCCGCGTTGATCATCGAAGCCGCCTCGCCCACCGCGATCTGCAGCGCCGTCCATTCGTGGCTGATGTGGCCGGTGTACATGATCTTCTTGCCGGGAACGACGCGCAGGAACTCTTCCAGCGCCCGGCGGGCGGCACCCAGTGCCGAGGTCGAGATATACATCCCCAGCGACGGCCCCGCCTGACATTTGTAGATCGCCGGCGCCGAAGGGTCGGCAAAGGTCGCGGTCTGGTTTTCCAAAAGCGCGGGCAGCGAGACATAGCGGTGCCCCGGCACGACCACATCCACAGCCTTGACCGAATTCGACCCCGTCCCCTGCAACCCGGCGACGCGCCAGTCATCGACCGACTGCAAGTCCTGCATCGGCACCGCAAGGTCGGCCTCGTCCAGCTTGTTTCCCGCCTCGTCAAAGATTTCCGAGCCGAGAAGGATCCAGTCCGATGCCGAATTTCCCGATGCAAAGGGCCAGAACCCGTTCAGAAGATACGACCCGTCCGCCCGCTTGACCGCCTTGCCACGCGCGCCGATCACCGCCGAAATCGCCGCGATCCGGCCGGTTTGATACATCTCGGCCTGGGCCTTTTCCGGCATGTGACCGATGATGTAGTCATGCGCGTGGTAGACGCCCAGAACCCATGCCGTGGCATGGCACCCCTCGGCAATCGTCGAGACGGCATCGACGTGGGCCCGCATGGACAGTTCCGATCCGCCCCAGCGCTTGGCCCGGAATATGCCCAGAAGTCCGCTTTCATGCAGCAGGCGGATGTTTTCAGCCGGAACCTTGCGATCCTGTTCGGTCTGAAGTTCGCGCGTCCGCAACTCTGGTACCAGCGACTTTGCAACGCGGACCACGTCCCCCTCGGCGATTGTCGTCGCGACATGTATGTTCATGGTATCCTCCCTCTCCTGTTATAGAACGTCATTCATATTTGATGACCAGTCAATAAAGTGTCATAGTTGGAACCGTGCAAGGTGCGATTTTGCAATTGGTTCGAACTTGAATATCAGTCGAATATGAGGCAGAGAGGCTCCATGGACGAATCCACGCAAAAGTCCGGCCGTGTGGCCCGCCGGCGTCAGAAGACCTTCGAGGCACTGATTCGCGCCGGGCAGGAGGTGATGGGCGAGAAGGGCATCGATGCGGCCACGATGGCCGAAATTGCCGAACGCGCCGATGTCGGGGCGGGCACGGTCTACAGCTTTTTCAAGTCAAAGGACGAACTTGCCATCGCCGTGCTTGAACGGCTGATGTTCGAACTTGCCCAGCGGATCGAGAAGGTCACCAACACATTCAGCGATCCGGCCCAGGTCTATGCTTTCGGCGTCCGCACGGTGATCGATACGGCGACGGGTGATCTGCGCTGGCGCCAACTGCTTTACCGGTCCGAGGTCATTGCCGGCGCCATGTTCCGCCAGATGGGCCCCTTCGCCATCCGCGACCTGAAAAATGCGACGGTGGCGGGGCGGTTCAGGACCGGCGACGCGGACCTGACCTTCAAGATGACTGCCCATGCCATCGTGGGCGCCAGCCTTGCCATAACCGGCGGAACGCTGCCGGACGCTGCCGTCGAAGAATGCGTCGTGCAGCTTTTGTGCATGGCGGGCATCGAGCGGGACGAAGCGGTCGAGATTGCCGCGCGGCCAAGGCCCTCGTTGCTGCCATAGAGAGCCGGCGTACTGTGCCACGGCAAGGGCCTGGCACATTCCCCTGGTCCGGCAGCGGCGTCGCCGCACTTGACAAGGCGCGCGCTTCAAAACACCATGTAACGCATGACGGCATTGTGTATTGCCTGACGGAACATAGGGGGGCTTCGTGAAACCGGCCGAAGTGCGTACCTTTCGGCAGCGCGTCCTGGATGGTGACCGGATGGTCGGCACCTTTGTGAAGATGCCGACCGATCACGTCGTGCATATCCTGGCTCAGGAAGGTTTCGATTTCGTCGTGATCGACGAAGAGCATTCGGCCTTCAACCCCGAGACGACGGACCGGCTGGTTGCGGCCTGCCGGGCGACGGGCATCGCCGGGGTGGTCCGGGTGGCGGATATCGGGCAGGTGCTGCGTGCGCTTGATTGCGGCGCGTCGGGTGTGATCGTTCCGCATGTCGACAGCGCGGAACGGGCGCGCGCCGTCGCGGCGGCCGGACGCTATCGTCGCGGCGCGCGCGGCTTTTCCAACACAACCCGGGCCGGGCGCTTTGGCATGGCTGGCATGGCCGACCATATCGCCGAACAGGATGCGTCGGTCGCCGTCATCGCGATGATCGAGGATCCTTCGGCCATCGCGGTGATCGACAGGATCGCGGGGGTCGAAGGCATCGACGCCTTCTTCATCGGACGGGGCGACCTGACGGTGGCCTATGGCGTGGAGAACCAGACGGCGCCCGAAGTCCGTGGCGCCGTAAAGGCCATCACCGAGGCGGCGGCGCGGGTGGGGCGGCGGGTGTTCGCGCTGTCCGCCACGCCGGAAGACGCCGCCGAGCTTGGCCGCATGGGGGTGACGGGCATCCTGACCGCGACGGATCACGGCTTCCTGCGGCAGGGCGCAAAGGCGGCCTACGGGCAATTTGCAGCGGTCCTGGGGGCCGGGGAGCAAAAGCATGTATGACAAGGACGACCCGCGCAGTGCCCTGAACGCCAAGGCCACCAGCGGCGCCGCACCGACCGGGCTGGTCGCGGAAAAGCAGCTTGGTCTTTTCTACGAAACCGCCCCGACCCTGGACGACGCCTCGGGCAAGACCTGGTATCACCGCGGCCGCAACTTCGTTCTCGCATGGAGCGAGGCCACATCGGGCGGCATCTTCAACCGCAAGGGCCAGCCTGACGAATATGTCGTGCTTCTGCCCGAAGGCGGCGCCCGCATCACCTGGAACGGCAGCGTGACCGAGGTGCCGGGCTTTTCTGTCGCCTTTGTCCCGCCCGGCGACAGCCGGGTGGAGGCCGCAGGCGGGCCGATATGCCGCCTTTTCACCGTGAAATCGACCGACCTTGCCGCCCTTGCCTCGAATGCCGACGCTTACGACAACCCGCGCAGCCATATCCCGCCGTTCGAACCATGGCCCGAGCCGCCCGCCGGATGGGCCGTCCGGCACTACAGCCTTGACGTGCCGAACCAGCCGGGCCGCTTCGGACGCATCTTCCGCTGCACCACCTTCATGGTGAACTACCTCGACCCCAACAATGGCCCGCGCGACCCGCACAAGCTGTCACCCCACCACCATGACGACTTCGAACAGTGCTCGCTGGCGGTGAAGGGGTCCTTCATCCACCACCTGCGCTGGCCCTGGACCGTCGACATGGACGACTGGCGCGAGGACAGCGCCGACCATGTCAGGGCGCCCTCGTCCTACGTCATTCCGCCCCCCGTGATCCACACCACCCGCGCGATGGACGCGGGGCTGAACCAGTTGGTCGATATCTTCTGCCCGCCCCGGTCCGATTTTTCTGAAACGCCCGGCTGGGTCCTGAACGCCGCCGACTATCCGATGCCGAACTGAGGGCACCCGATGCAACACGCCGCCCGCTCCGGGCGGCTGTCCGGCGGCACATGCAGGATCGCACCGCAGAGCTCGACTTCGGCTGTGCCCGTGTCGGCAGGCCCCGCAACGAAAGTACCAACAGCCGATGGCGCGACCACCAGCGGCACGGATGCCACGGCCGCATCGATCGTCACAACCAGTTCCCCTTTGCGTGCCGGACCGCGCCATCCCGAAAGCTGCTTGGCAATCAACCCATACTCGCCGCAACGTCGACGTCTGGTCGGTCCATCATGAGCAACGCGCCCTGTCAAACCAGTCGTGGCATCGACCTCTTCCGCCCGATGGAATTGACCCGCGGCCCGCCGGTCCCGAACCGTCTGGTCCTGGTCCCCCTGTCCGCCGTCGACGCCACACGGCGACGGCTGCGCCCGGGCCGGCCTTGGACATTGGCCCAGAGATCGTCGAGCGACAGATACCGCGCA
>CAZORV010000022.1:0-23901 GCA_964582215.1 uncultured Frigidibacter sp. | reverse complement strand
GAGGTCCTCAACGACCTGTGGGCGAACCCGCACCCGGCTTATGGGCAGCAGATGCGCCGCCTCGTTCGCCTCGCTCGCCGCGACGGGGTGGGAGTCGTGCTTGACCGGGTGCTCGCCACTGGGCTGCCTGCGTGAGCACGGCATCCTCCGCGAATCGTGTCACCGCGGCCGAGTTCGCCCGCGCCAAGCAGATCGCGAACCGTGCCCTGCCTCGCGTACACCACGAAGATGGAGACCTCCCCATGACTTCAGCAACCGACGCCACATCCGACCCCTTCGATGCCGATTCCTGGCGCGCACTCGGGGCCGAATGCGGCCGCCGGAACGAACCCAGGACCCCCACCGGGCCCGCCCCGGCGCGAAGCCTGCTGGAATCCGTCTGGAAGGCCGAACTGCGGACTGAGCGACTGGCGTTTCTCGATGCGCTGGACGGGTTGACCAAGCGGCGGACCAACATCAAGCGTCGCCTGAACGAGGTGCATGCGCAGGCCGCGTCAGATCCGCGCCAGGCCGCTGCTCTCCCGCAGCTCATGGAGAAGGACCAACAGCTCGCCGATGGGCGCGCCGCCGCCTGCGAGCAGTTCCTCCAGGTGATCGAGAACGTCACGCAGCGAGCCCATGAGTGCGACGCTGTGTGGCGCGGCGAGAACGAGCGGCACCGGGATCGCCGGCTATCCATCGCACCGACCGAACTCACGGTGCCCGCCGACATCTTGGCCATTCCACCAGATCCGTTCGCCTGAGGGGCTGTTGTCACCGCCGGCAGCCCTTGCGTCGCCACATCGGCATGAATTCCAACCGAGCGGGCCGAGTCTGATGGCCATCTTCAGCAGGAACCCCAGTGACGACGACTCCATGCTCCCCGACGACGATTGGGGGGTCGACGGCCTGCCTGACGGGGTAGAGACCCCGCCGGTGCCTCGCCTCCCGGACATCGACTGGCAAACCGACGTGACCGAGAACGCCAGGCTCGGCATCCCTGGGCCGGGTTTCCCGTCGCGTCCACTGCCGTTCGAGGAGGCCGCGGTCAACCTGTTCAACGCGGACATGCGGGAGCTGACCAAGTGGGGCACGCGTCAGCGAACCGTGCTGGCCGCCCTCCACGAGATGGCCTCGACTCGGTGCAACGGCCTGGAGCGGGAGCGCAACCGCGTCGACGGCGAGATCGCCGACGCTGAGGCAGCAGTGGTCGCACAGCGCGACCAGCTTTCCGAGCAGGAGCTCAAGTACCCACGGCTGTCGGGTGCGGTCAACGGTTCTCTCGTCGTCGGGACCGCGCTGGCCGCCGGTTTGGAGACGATCGCCCTCCAGCCGGTCATCGGCGCGGTGTTCGCGACGCAGGACTGGAAGGCCTGGGGATTCGCGGGTCTGGCTGTGGGGGCGATCGGGTACTCGTCCTGGCAGTTCGGCGGCCTGCTGCATCGGTGGCTTGCCTACGAGGGACCGCGCCGCATCAGGCGCGCGCTCGGACTCAAGGCGCTCGGCTTCGGCACCTTTGCCGTTCTGTCCCTGGTCGGGGTGGTCGGTATCCGCCTGCTCGGCCGCAATGACCGGGTGACCTCCATCGGGGAGGCCATCTTCGCCGGGTTCCTGTACGCGGCGGTCCAAGGCCTGGTGCAACTGGCGGCGATGACCCACGGTTGGCGACACGAGAACCCCCGCGTTCGGGAACTCGCCAACACCGAGGCCCAGCTAGCACAGCTGCGGCTGGACCGCGACGCTGTCGATGACGCCCGCGGCGACGCCGAGACCTGGGCGGAGTCGCTCGACGAGTTTCACGTCGGCGACTGGCTGACCGAGCACCGGGCACAGATCGCTGAGGACTACGCGGCCGCTGTCCATCACTACCGCAACAAGCTCGGACAGGCGCTCATCGACAACGGCCACGACGAGTCCGCCGACGTGCTGCACATCCTCCCTCTCCCGAAGTTCGTGCCACCGATCGAGTCCGACCCCGACGACAGCCGGGACTGGGTCAACGGCTTCATCCTGCCGCTGTGAACAGGACAGAAGGCCGGGCTCGCCTCAGCGAGCCCGGCCTTCTGTCACCCACAGGCCGCGCTGCTCGGCCATCAGTGGCAAGGACCCGCGTCGCCGAACGCGACCGCACAGGAAGTGAGCCGATGACCACACCGAACCGATACGCTCCTAGGCCGCAGCACGCACCGGCGGCCGCCCGCCCCTCACCCGGCCGGCACCCCGGGACGCCGGCACGTCGTACTGCTGCGCCGCAACGTCCGGCGAGCCGACGGCCCTGGCTGCTGGCCGGAGCCACCCTCGGCGCGCTCGCGCTCGCCGTTCCGGCAGTCAACCACCTCACCACGCCCGACCCCAACGCTCCCCACGCCGGATGCGTCCTCGGTGTCGACGCCCAGGGCAGCACCAGCAAGATGATCGACGCCTACCGTCAGTGGCTCCCCGGCCAGGCCGAGGAATGCGCCGCGGCCGACCGTGCCACCCTCAGCATCGCACTGGTGTCCGGCGAGACCCGCACCAGCACGGTCACCCCGGTGTCCACCGACCTCCGGTCCCTGGACTTCACCGGGAACTCGGTCAACGACGAGACGATCGTGGACAACGAGATCGACCGCGTCGTCAAGGAGGCCGACCAGGCCATCCTGGCCGCGCCAAAGCAGCAGGGTGGCACCGACATCCTAGGGGTGATGTGCGTCGCGCACGATCTCCTGCGCGGCCACTCGCCGTCCACCCTCATCATCGACAGCGACGGCATCAACTACCGCAAGCCCTACCGGCTGAGCGAGGTGCCGCTCGACGAGGCCAGCATCGCAAAGTACGTCGACCAGCTGAAGGCCGACGGTCAGCTCTGCGACCTGACCGGCACCCAGGTCCACATGTACGGCGTGGGGATCGGCAGCGGCACCGGCAAGCTCTCACCCGAGCGGCTCACGGGGATCCAGCGGTTCTGGGAGGCCGTCGTGCGTGCCACCGGCGCCGAACTCGTCGCCTACCGGAGGAACCCGTGATGCCCGGCCCCCGGACGAGTCGAACCTGCCCGACCTGCAGTAGGTACCTGCCCGGGGGTGGGCCCTGCCCGCGCTGCCCGGCATCGGGGCCCCAGCCCAGCAGCACGCGGGCGTTCGCCAAGAGCCTCCGCGCGCAGGCCGCGGCCCAGCCCGCACCGGAACCGGCCGCTTCCGGCGGCCGGTTCTGGGGACCCGTCACCGGTGAGGTCCGGCGCGAGCAGGACACCTGGACCGGGCGTGCCCGGGGCACGACACCGATCGCCCTGACGGGGCTCTCAGCCCCGTTGATCGTCGCGATCGCCACAGGAGCGACCACGGCCAGTGAAGCAGCCAGCGGGGCGTTCGCGGTGCTGGCAGTGTTGATGCTGCCGACCGCGCTCCTGATCATCCTCATGTCGCTGGGGCGGGGCGGGCCGCTGTCGTTCATGGGGCGACTGGCCGGCAACACCGCCAACCTCGGGATGGGACTTGCGTCCCGTCAGCGCGCGCGCGGCGGAGGACCTGGACGAATCCTGATCCTTCAGCACGGCCCACACCGGTCACGCGTCGCTGTTGCCCGCCCGCTCGAAGTCCCGATCGGTTCCACCGTGACCGTTCACGGTCCGCGCATCGCCGGCTACCGCCACGCGTGGCTCATCCGGGTTCACGGACTCGACAGCCACGCCCTCCCCACACGCGGCGTCATCCTCGCCGCCGCATCCCTGATCACCGGCGGACTGCTCGCCGCGATCACCCTCGTCGAACGCATCGGAGGCTCGCTCGGATGACGGTCGTCATCGGCTACGGCGACACCGGTCAGCTGACCACAGTCGCAGATGAGGACGCCTGCCTCGTCTGCGGCATGCCCCGGTCAGGAAAGACCCGCGGGATCGTGATCCCGACGGTGCTCGCGCATCAAGGACCATGCCTGGTCACCAGCAGCAAGTACGACGTGCTGGCCGCAACCATCGAGGTGAGGGCCGACGACGGTCCGATCTGGGTGTTCTCCACCGATGGACGTGTCCCAGTCATCCCCGGCGTCGACGTGGGCCTGGCCACCTGGACGCCCATCCCCCAGTGCAACGACTTCGACCGCGCACAACTCCACGCACGCGCAATGGTGGGAGCGGTCACCGCCGGCGAGAACCTGGGTGACCAGTTCTTCTGGTACCACCACGCCGAGCGGCTGCTGGCCAGCCTCATGCACGCCGCAGCGCTTGCAGGGAGCAGCCTTGCGGATGTCGCAGCATGGGTGCTCGCGGCAGACCTCGCCCGCCCCACCAGCATCCTCAAGGTGCACCAGTCGGGGTGGGCGATGGCGATCGTGGACACCATCGACGGAGGCCATGACCGGTTCCGCGACTCGGTCCTGGCGACCACGTCCGAGGTCCTGCGAGTCTTCGACAACAGCGCTGCCAGAGCCCTCGCGAGTCGGACAACCTTCCCCGTCGAGGAGTTCCTCACGCGAAACGGCACGCTCTACATCTGCATCCCATCCGAGCAGCACGACTTGTTCGCCCCCTTGGTCGTAGGTCTCATCGAGGACATCCTGAGAACCAAGTTCGCCCGCGCCGACGCTGGAATGCCCGACCGCACGCTCGGAGTGTTCCTCGACGAACTCCGCCGCGTTGCCCCCATCCACAACCTGCCGGGCTTCCTCGCCGAAGCCGGCAGCCACGGAGTCCAGATCCTCGGCGTGCTCCAGGACCTGAGCCAGGCCCGCGAACGCTGGGGTGCCCATGTCGCAGACAGCTTCCTCACCCTGTTCCGCTCGAAGGTGCTCCTACCAGGCATCCTCGACCGGCCACTGCTGGAGAACCTCTCCCAATTGCTCGGCGAGGACCTGTGGGGGACGTCGACCGGGGCAGTGGCGGTGCGACCCCGATGGACCCCCCACGCCCTATCCGCCCCGCCACCGGGCCACGCCATCCACATCGACGGTTCGGAAGCTGTCACCGTCCGGCTCAACCTCGCGCCCTAGATCCCGGAGGTGCCCATGAGGAAGCCGAAGCGGTTCTTCAAACGAGCTGGGCGCTTCATCGCCGGCGTCAACGTCCTCTTCAACCTTGGCACCGCGCCCACGCCCCCAGGCCTCCAAGTCCAGGCGCGGACGCAGGAGCTGCAGTCCCAATACGCCAAGAACCAGAAGGTGAACGTCCTCCCGACCTGGCGCACACGCGCGAAAGAGCTTGGCTACCAGCTGCGCGAGCCAGTGTCGGGCGAGTACCGCCCGCGCGAAGACGCAAGCGGCAACCAGCCGATCGCACCCCAAGCCAAGGGCGCGGAGCAACGCGACCTGCAGGAGCAGATGCTCAGCCAACGGCCAACCCGGAGCCGCTCCCGCGGAGCGCAGCCTCGCGATGCGCGTCCGCGGAGAAGCCAACCACCTGGCCGCGATTCTCGCGGCCGGCAGGGTCGAGGAGACCCGGGTCGATGAGGACTCGCGTTGCTGTCACCTCATTGGAGGCCGGCCCCGCCATCGACGACATGACCACATCAACAGCCCACCGGGCTGCGAGGCTCCCGCCCCCTCCGGACATCACGGCAGCCACGTTGCGGGTAGACGCGCTTGAAGTACGTGGAGTGTCGTTCCGCGGCACGGCCCATGAGCTCTTCGGTGGGCCGCGGCAGGATTCCTTCGCCTTCGCCGCCAACGACGAATGGGTCGTCCTCGCGGTGGCCGACGGCATCGGGTCATGCGAGTCCTCCCACCACGGATCCGCAGCCGCAGTGAGCGCCGTCGTGGCTGCGATCGAGTCCGGCGGCCTCGATCCTCGGGACGGGTCCGATGTTCTTCGCACGGCCGCTGATGCCGGGCGGGAGACAGCGGCAGCGTTGCTGGTCCCCTCCAACTCCGTCTCCACCACCTTGACCGTCGCAGCGGTCGAGCGCGCTTCCCAAGACGACGGGAGCCGCCATGCCGTCGTCCACGTCGTGGGCGATTCGCCCGCGCTCCTCCTGGATCCGGCCGGCGCACGCTGGACCTACCTGACCCCCACCGACGACTGTCCGAGCAACGTCGTCCGAAGCTGGGTCCCCGATCGCGCCAATGAGTACGTGTCCTTCGGCTTCACCCTCCCGGCCGAGTCGGTGCTCGTCCTTGCCAGCGACGGGTTCACCACGCCGCTGGGAGATGGAAGCGGACCCCTCGGCGCAGACCTCGCCCTCCGCTGGGGACGGGGCCCGCGCGGACTCGTAGCCTTCATGGTCGATCTGTCCTTCAACGCCTACCACGACGACAAGACCGTCGTGGCCATGTGGAGCCCGGCAGCCACCGCCTCCACGAAGGGGGAGCCGGTCGACGAGTGGAAGACGGGTGAGGTCGATGAGTGAACCCGCTCGCCTGATCTCGCTGTACAAGGCCGTCGTCGAGCAGGTACTCGGAGTGACCGCGCAAGTCGTGGAGAACGACCGGGCGCTGATCTTCTCCTGCGACGACGTCACCTACGTGCTTCGGAACACGGCTCCAAGTAAGCCTGGACTGCTCGACGTCGCCGTCTACCTCCCCAACGACGAGTCACAAGGCCTCAAGGAGCAGGCCTGCCGCCAGGTCGCCCCTCGGATCCCCTGCCTCAGGGCATGGGTCGACGCAGACGGTGACATCGTGATCAACTTCCAGAGCCTCACCGGTCCCATCGGGTTGATGCCGCCCCTCGGGCTGATCAAGGAACTCATTCCTGAGGCCCTCCAGATGCTGAGGTACGCCGTCATGCTAGTTGGCGAGAACGTAGTCCTCGCCGGCATCGTGAGCGCCTCTCGGGATTCCGACCACACGACTCAGGACTGACCAGGCATGACCCAACAGACGGACGAGGTAGACCTGTCGATACAGGGCCTCGCCGAGCGACTGGCTGCGGAAGCCGGGGGAGGCACGCTTGACGCTGCCAGGGTGGTAGTCGAGGAGAGCGGCTCGATCGCGGTGCTGCGGGCTGCTGACTGGTGCGCTTGGGTACTGGCGGTGCTGCCGACGGCCACCGATTCGCTGCTGGTGGCCGCGTCCGAGATGCGAGCCCGCTGCGGACTCCCGATGGTCGAGCAGGTCTTGCCGATCGACTGGGATTCCGCCAGCGGCGGTTCCCCTGCCCCGCAGTCCGCACCCGAGGTCCGCACGATCGTTGTGGATGTCGATGCCGAGCACCGGGCACTGACTTGGCTTGCCTTGTCGCCGGGAGAGCGTGCGATTGGGGAACTGACCGGCTTGGCGAGGGTGGCTGCGCCGGAGATCCGGCGGCACCTCCCGGGCAGCGCCAGCCTCGGCGTCGCGATGCTGCGCGGAGGCGCGAGGACGCTGTTCGAGCGGGCGGCGCGGGTTTCCATGACCGCCGCCGTGACGGGGGAGGTCGGCGTGGCTCACATGGCTGCCGCGCTGCTTACTGACCCAGACTTGACCTCGATTCAGGCAATCGAAGGGCCGTGGCCCGAACCCGACGAGGCCGCGCGTACGGTGCTCGCCACCCTCGGCCGCGGTGCCGACGCTGAGGCGACCGCGCGTTCGAGGGTGGCGCAACTGCTCGCCGCGGGCCGGGTTCAGCTGCCCGCTCAGAGGCAGGTTGCCAATGTCCTCGACGACGATCTGGGCTGGGAGCACGCCTTCCTGGCGGGAGTGCTACGAAGGGCGCTTCCCGGCATCCGGTTGGTTGGTACCCCAGCCGCAGAGGCGGCTGGCGACGGCGCCGAGTGCGCCGTGGAGCTGGGCCTAAACACCGACAAGTCCGACCCGACAGAGGTGAGATCACCGATCGGTATCGCCGCGATCGAGGTCGCGACCCACCTAGCCCGAACCGATACCCAAGCCGTCATCCTGGCGGGCCCTCACGAGGCCGCGGTCGGCGTCCTGGCCCGGATCGCCCGCCTCGGCGCCCACGGCATTGCGCCCGTGCTCGTCGACCGTCACCTCTTGCTGGTCGACGGCGCGCGCCTGACGCGCCCTAGCGAGGAGCAGCTGGGTTGGGCGCTTACATACCACCCTGGCCAGTTGGCCATCGCGGTGAGGAACCCGACCAGCCAGGCCGCACTCAGTCTGCTACGCACTGCGGCCGCCGCGTCCATTCCCGTGATGCTGCTAGTCTCGCCTACCCGAGGCCTCGATCCCGAGCTCGGTGCGCCTCCTGTCGTCAGGATTCCCAGCGGCCCCCCTCAACCCACTGAGACGGTGGCGGATCTGCTGCAACCCATCGCCACCCAACTGGCCCGAATCCACGGCGTCACTCTGGCCCCCGGCGTGGTCGGAGTGGCCGCAGCGCCTCTGACCGTGGACCCTGCCGAGGACGACCCGTTCCTCGAGATACTCGACGCCTCCGAACGCCCCGAGCCGAACGAACCGCCCGACCCAGCCGCGCTCGGCAGTGCCCGATTGGACTATGCGTGCGCCCGCGCGTCGCTGCGCCCCGACCGGGTGGTGCGGCCCCACGACGTGCCGACCGACCCCAGCCAGGGGCTCAGCGCCGGTTCGGCGGCGCCGCACCATGGGCCCGGGACGACGTTCACCGCGGCATTGAATGAGCGCATCGTGGACCAGCCCGACGCGGTAGCCACAGTTGACCAGCGGCTGCGGTTCGCGGCTCGGGGTCTGCGGCGTACTGGCCCCCGGGCTTCTCTGCTGCTCGCCGGACCACCGGGCACCGGCAAGACCCACACCGCCGGCGCAATCGCCGAGGTCTACTACGGCGACCCAGAGGCGCTCATCCGGATCGATTGCGGCGTCCTACACGAGCGGCACACGATCAACAGCCTGCTCGGCGCGCCGCCGGCCTACATCGGTTACGACGAGCGTGAACGGCTGCTGACTACCCAGATCACCAAGCGTCAAGGCCGCTGCGTGATCCTAGTGGACGAGATAGAGAAGGCCGAGCCACGCGTCATGGACATCCTGCTGGGCGTTCTCGACACCGGTCAGCTGGTCGACCTGCAGCAGCACAGAGCAGATGCCACCCAAGCCATCTTCGTGCTAACCAGCAACCTCGGCTCGGACAGGTTCACGCGACACCGGACCGGATTCATCCCACCAGGGCAGCCGCATCTCGCGGCCGCGGTGCTAGCCGAAGTCCGCAACCAGTTGCGTCCAGAGCTGCTGGACCGCATCGACGACGTCGTGGTCTACCGTCCGCTCACCCGCGCTGGGATCGCGGCGCTCACCACCCGCCAGTTGGCTGCCCTCACGCGGAGCCTCCGTGTCGAGGGGTACGACCTCGACATCCCCGTCGAGATCGCTTCCCAGCTGGCTGACCATGTCGAGGCGATCGGGGTGCGCGGATTGCGCCGTTATCTCGAGACGGCGATCCTGCGAGACCTGCTCACCCTCCCGCCGGGCCGCTTCCGCGCCAGAATGGCGGGATCCAGGATCGGATGGGGGCGAAGCGGCGATGAAGTGCCCTGATCTCCCTGATCCGACGTCTGTTGTCTGGCCGCCACGGGGACGAGCGCGCAAGGCCATCGCTGCGGTCCAGTTGATGGTTGGCGCGCCCTTGGCCGCATGGACCGAAGTACTTCAAGCGCTAGGGTGTTCCTAGCTCAGTCGGGGGGGGGTGTCCATTGGCCGTGGCAACGGACCATGACCACTCGCGGGCAGTTGCCTCGCTGCCGATCCGGACGGACAGCCGCACATATTCGTTTGACTGGGGCTGGGGGCTCCTAGGGGAACGCGAGTACTGGGCCAAAGTGCTGGGCGGCCCCTGCAGCGTTGCAGTGATAACGGGCGGCCCGCTGGTTCCGCGATTTCGGCACGTCCTTGACGTCCTGGGCGACCCGCTCGTTCTGACGGTGCCGGACGGCGAAGCGGCCAAGTCGCTCGACATCGCGACTGAGATCTACGGCGAGCTCGTTGAAGCTTGCTTTCCGCGCACCGGCGTCTTGGTCGGCCTCGGTGGCGGGTCGGTGACCGACCTTGCGGGCTTCATCGCCGGGACATGGAAGCGCGGCGTTCGGCTAATCCAAACCCCGACCACGCTCATGAGCCAAGTTGACGCCGCGATCGGGGGCAAGACCGGCGTGAATCTACCGAGCGGCAAGAACCTCGTAGGGGTCATCTATCAACCTGAACGGGTTATAGCGGATCTGACCGCTCTTCAGACCGTCCCCCGACGTGACGTCTTGGCTGGGATGGCGGAGGTGCTGAAGTGTGGCTACATCGCCGACCCGCAGATCCTCAGCCTTCTCGACGACTGGTCGTTCGGAGCGTTTCCCACGGATGGGCTCACCGCTGAACTCATCAGACGAAGCGTAACGGTCAAGGCAGACTTGGTTGAGCAAGATGAGCTAGATCTTGGAGTCCGCAGGCACCTCAACTACGGACACACGCTCGGTCAGGCCCTGGAGGCGGCCACGGGATTCGGGCGCCTGAACCACGGTGAATCGGTTGGTCTTGGGATGTTGTACTCCGCGGCCGTGGCGGAGTTGTTGCTCGGCACCAACCAGGACGACCTGCTCAGCTCGACGCGGGATCGACTCCGGCAGATCGGCCTACCGACCGAGCTGCCGGAGCGACTTCCCTTCGAGAAGGTCTGGAGATTCATGTCTCATGACAAGAAGGCCGGTGCGACCGGCCGAGAGTTTGTCATCTGCGAGCGCCCAGGGGTGGCGCGCCTCATCTCAGCCCCGGGCGAGCCGCTAGCACGTGCGGCCTACATCAAGGCGACGAGCCGGACGGATAGTGAGGTACTGCCATGATCGACGGGATCCCCGTGTCCCTCCTCGTCAGCTCGCGAAACCGGGCGACGCTGCTTGCCGATGCCGTGGAGTCGGTGCTCCGGGGGACAGCACTTCCTGACGAGATCGTGGTGATCGACCAGAGCGACACGCCTAACGACCGACTCCTCGCGTTGGTACCACCGACGGGCGTGGAGTTCCGGTACATCATCTCCGACACCGTCGGCATAAGCCGCAGCCGCAACATCGGCTTCGCTTCAGCGTCGCACCCAGTCGTCGCCATCATTGACGATGACTGCCTCGTCCACCATGACTGGCTCGAGACGATCATCCGCGCGCTCCATGCGGCCGGCCCTCGGGCGGTGATCACCGGCAGGGTGCTTGCGGGTGAATCTGAGGGGCCAGGCACGTTTGCGCCTTCGCTTCACACCGGCACGACACCTGCGGTGTATCAAGGACGCGCCGCCGTGGACCCACTTGCTACGTTCAACTTCGCCCTGCATGCCGCGACATACTCCGAGATCGGTCCGTTCGACTCCCGGATCGGTCCGGGTACGCGCTTCCCGTCGTCCGAAGACAACGACTACGGCTACCGGCTTCTCCTCGCGGGCTATCGGATCGTTTTCGAGCCGACGGCCATCGTGTACCACCGCTCGTGGCGCACGGATCGGAACTACCTGTCGGTGCGCTATGCGTACGGACGCGGCCAAGGTGGCTATTACGGCAAGTACTTCGCAGCCCGCGACGGCTATATGTTTGTGAAACTCCGGCATGCACTACTGCGGAGGATGCGCCGGATGTCCGAGGGTGGCGCCCGGACAATCGCAGGTGAACTGGGATGGGTTGCTGGCTGGGCTATTGGGACAGCCGATTGGCTTGTTCGGCCATCGCGGCGCGACGCGCGATTCACGAGGTCCGCAGATGGTTCTCGAGGATGGTGAGCGCGGTGTGTGAGCCTCGCCGGCAGTCGAGCCTGAGCGGCCGGACGGTACTCATCACCGGGCATAGCGGCTTCATCGGCTCGTGGTTGTCGATGACGCTCGGCCTGCTGGGTGTGCGTGTCGTTGGCTACTCTACGTCCGACGATCGGGCGACATCGGCGCGCGCGATGTGGCTTGCTGAGGCGGGCATCCCACAGGTCGCGGGGGACGTCCGTGACTTCCGCTCATTGGCTGCGGCTGTTGAGACGATCGGTCCTGACGTCATCGTCCATCTGGCCGCGCAGCCGATTCTCGGTAAGGGGTACTCGGCACCGCACCTGACGTTCGACGTGAACGTGAACGGCTCGCTCAACATCCTCGAGGTCGTGCGGAGCAGACGAACGACGGCTCTCGTCCACGTGACGTCGGACAAGTGTTACGACTTTGCGCATATGGGGGACCGTGCAATCACCGAGTCTGGTGCGCTCGGCGGTCGCGGCCCGTATCCGGCATCCAAGACGATCGCCGAGTGGCTGTTCCGTGAATTCGCCGACCTGATGACGGATACGTCGGCGGCGCCGCGCCTCGCGTCGGTCCGGCTCGGGAACGTGATCGGGGGAGGAGACGAGGCGGACCGATTGGTTCCCAACTGCCTGCGCGCCTTCAAAGCGGGCACGCCATTCGCCATTCGCGACCCTTGGGCGGTTCGGCCGTTCCAGCACGTGCTCGATGTCGTGGCAGGGCTCGTTCGGCTAGCTGAAGGATTGATCGATGAGAAGGTCCCGGGCGGGGCGGCATTGAACTTCGCGCCACCAGCCTGCGGCCAGACGACAGGCGAGTTGGTTTCAAAGCTTGCCCGGGCATGGGGACCGCCAGCCTGCACCAGTACTCATTCGGACGTGGCCCCGTTCCCAGAGCAGCAGGTGCTTCGACTTGACGGGTCGAGGGCCGCAGAGCTCCTCGGCTGGTGTCATGCGCTCGACTTGGCCGATTCGGCCCGTTGGACGGTGGAGTGGTTTCGCAGTGTCGACGGCGGCGCCACTCCCGCCTCGGCCACCTTTGCGCAGGGCAAGCGCTTCCTTTCCGAGCTCATGGTGCCAGCGTGAACGACCGTGTCATCGTCTTTCAGTCGGCGCCCGAGGCCCGCGTGGGGTGGGTTGACGTGGCCATGGCATCGGTCGAGCACTGGGCGGCGCGACACGGCGCGGAGTATAAGTTGCTTCGGGACCCTGAGTTCTTCAGACCAGTACCCGAGTGGGCCATGCGCAAGTCAACCTCATGGATCAACCCCGTCACAGATGTTGCCCGACTTCTGATAGCTCGCGACCTCATCCGCACCTACTCGATCGCGGTCTGGGTGGATGCGGATGTTCTCATCTGGGCCCCAGATCATCTGCCCTTGCCGAAGCCGCGGGATGCCGCGTTCTCGTCCGAGCTTTGGATGGAGCGTCGCCCGGACGGCACGCTGCGGTTCCTCGACAACGTCTCCAACTTCGTCTGCGCATTCGCCGCACAAGGCCGGTTTCTCAACACACACATAGTTGATGTCTTGACCACGTTACGCGAGGCGCCCGAGCCGATGAAGCTCGGTGTGGTCGGCACTGCCTTGCTAACGCGTGGCTACGACCGTGGGGCCTTCCAACTCATCACAGGTGTCGCGAATTTCAGCCCGGTACTCACGGAGGCCATCGTCGCTGGACGCACCGAAGAGGTCGAGGCCTTCCAGAAACATCTGAGGAGCCCACTTGCTGCAGGCAACCTGTGCCTCTCGCACGAGTCTCGTCCGTTCCAAGGGCGGCCGCCCTCAGCCGATGCACTACCGAACCTGGTTACAGCCTTGAGCAAGTGGAGCCAACCGCTGTGGCCGATGGAGCTTCTCGGCGCGTTCGATGACTATGACTGCGACGGCAAGGGAGTAAGGGTTGGTTGAGCGCTCGCTGAAGAGATCTTCAGACCAGTTCGAACGCGCGAGACTGCACCTAGCGCGCGGTGTCGCATCCGGCATCCGCGCACAACAACTCCCCGTGCCAGTCACCTTTAGCCATGCCCACGGCGCGTCGATGTGGGACATCGACGGGAACGAGTACCTCGACTACTCGCTCGCGTACGGACCCCTCATCCTCGGTCACACGCCACGCGTGATCACGGAGGCGACGGTAGGGCAACTTCAGCGTGGCAGCGCTTTCGGAGCCAATCATCAGGCTGAGGCTGAGCTGGCTGAGGCGATCTGCCGCACCTTGCCCAGCGCGGAGATGTGCGTTTTCAGCAGCACAGGTACTGAGGCCGTCCAAGTCGCCCTACGTATCGCTCGGGCTGCAACGGGCCGCACCAAGATCCTCAAGTTTCTTGGGCATTACCACGGATGGCTCGACAGCGTGAATCTCGGCAGCTACGGCGAGACGGATCGGACGCCTGGGTCAGCCGGTCAAGATCCCGGATCCATGGCCGCAACGATAGTCAGCTCGTGGAACGACCTGCCAGCCCTTCGAGAAGCGCTCACCCCCGATGTTGCGGCGGTCATCATGGAGCCAGTGAACGTCGATGGCGGTTGCCTGCACGCGAGTGAGGACTATCTGCTGCAAGCGTCGGACCTCGTGCGCCGCAACGGTTCCGTTCTCATCTTCGATGAGGTGATCACGGGCTATCGCCTCAGTCTGGGCGGGGCACAGGAGAAGCTCGGGTGCACGCCCGATCTCACTGTGCTCGGTAAGGCCCTCGGCGGCGGCTTACCGATAAGCGCCGTCGCTGGCAGTGCCGACCTCCTCGAACTCGTCGCGAGCGGTGCCGTCGCACACGCCGGAACTCAAAATGGAAACCCCATATCGGTCGCCGCCGCTTTGGCGGTTATCTCTGAGCTCGAGAGGACGTCCCCCGATACCTACGCGCACCTTGAAAGGATGACATCGCGAGCATGCGACGCCTTGGAAGAGGCGACAGCGGAATCTGAGATCCCGTTATGCGTAAGGCGAGACACTGGGGTAGGCCACGCATTCGCAAGCGCACGACCTGTCTTGAACTATGCGGACACATTGCAGACTGACGGTGAGGCATACCGGCGGTTCGCCGGGGCGATGTTGATGGAGGGCATCCATCTGATGCCAAAGGGGATTGTGTACCTGTCGACGGCACACAAGGAGTCGGACTTGGACCGCACCTATGAGGCGGCAAGACGGGCTGTCCGCGCAGTGACCTCGGTAGGGCCATCGTGAGCGCCCCGCTCCCCAGAGAAGACGCCGCAGCCGTGGCGCCAATCGGTCAGCCGTCACAGGTAGAGATCGCGCCCGACGTCGTGATGCCGCTCATCGGAATCGGCACCTGGCGAATGCGGGGGGCTCAGCTGCGAGATGTCCTCGCGTGCGCGTTCGCGACTGGGTACCGGCTGGTTGACACAGCGCCCTACTACGACAACGAAGACGACGTCGGAGCGGCTGTCGGACGCAGCGCTACACCTCGTGAGTCATTCTTCATCACAACCAAGATACGAGGCGCCGATCAGGGTCCCACTCGGACACGGTGCGGTCTTGAGCAGTCACTGCGAGATCTGAGGCTCGACTACGCCGACCTTGTCCTGATCCATTGGCCTCTGCCAATGCGAGGTCAGTACCTCGCGACGTGGACCGAACTGATCAACCTGCGAGACCAAGGCATGGCACGGGCAATCGGCGTCTCGAACTTCAACCCCGGGCACATCGATCGAATCATCAAGGCCACAGGCGTGGTCCCGGCGGTCAACCAGATCCAGCGGAACCCGGCCGTCCCGAACTCAGCAATGCATTGCCACAACCACTACCGAGGGGTGCACACCCAAGCGTGGGAGCCTCTGGGCCCACGCAGCGACATCCTTAACAAACAGGCGGTCAGAACCGCCGCCGAGCGCCTGAACCGCACACCAGCACAGGTCGTTCTCCGGTGGCACATCCAGTCGGGTGGCTCCGCAGTGCCGAAGACAGCCACGAAGCGCCGGATCCCCGAGAACTTGGACGCCTTCGACTGGGAGCTTCCCGCCGTGGTGATGCGCGAACTTGATGAACTCGACGAGTGCGGCGCCGGGCGGGTCGACCCTGAAACCCGCACGGTTCTATAGCGCAGGCGACGGAGGAATCGTGATCGCCCTATCGCTGGTGGGACCGGCTTCCGTAGAACTCGTCGAAATCCCGTACCCAGTCGCTAGTCTCAACGAGGTGGTCGTGTCCGTCGAGCTGGTCGGAGTCTGCGGGAGCGACGCTCACGACTCCCGGACACTGCAGTACCGCCGCCCGCCCGTCGTCATGGGGCACGAGATCGCTGGCGTCCTTGCTGATGGCACCCGAGTCGCCGTCAACCCGCTGATCTCCTGCGGCGGGTGCCGTGCTTGCCTGACAGGGCGTAGCAACATCTGCCGATCGCGCCTGGTTTTGGGCATCCACAGGCAGGGAGGCTTCACGTCGGCGATCTCTGTGCCGGAAACGCAACTGACCGCCGTCCCAGCAACCGTAAACGCGGCGCAGACGGTGATGGCTGAGCCGCTGGCGAACGCAGTGCATGCTTGGGCACTGTCTGGAGCCGGCAACCAAGACCGCATCGGCATCTTGGGCGCGGGCCCTATTGGTCTTTCGGTGGCTCTCGTGGCCTCGTTTTGGTGCGTCCGGGTGGATGTCGTCGAACCTGTGGCCGCCCGGCGAGCGGCAGCGTCGGCGGTCGGGGCTGACGTACACGCCTCGCTGGGCAGTGGATACGACATCGTATTCGACTGCGTTGGATCTGCCTTGACCCACCAGACCTCAATCGATTGCCTCGACAGCGGAGGTACCGCTATGTGGGTCGGGCTCGAAGACGATGCCCCAAGCTTCGGTGCTAGTGAACTAGTGCGCGCTGAGAAATCTGTGCGGGGTTCCTATGGGTACACCCCGGCAGAGTTCGACGATGCGGTGCAGCTCCTGACGCGAGTGCCATCGAGCTGGGTGACGGAAAGGCCCCTGTCTGATGGCCCCCAGACCTTCGAAGCGCTGTGGCAAGGCCGTATCAAATCGCCGAAGGTCGCATTCAGGCCCGATCGTGACCATCGATGATGGGCGGCGTTGGCGCTGGCGCAGCGACGTACGTCCCGCCTCAGCGGATCGGGTTCAAGCCAGTATCCGCTGCCGACACCCTCCTGTATCGGCACATCGCGTCCCAAGCCCTCGACCACTTCGGAGTGCGCGACTACTCGATCGACCGGCTCGTCCGCCACTCAAACATCACCGCGCAGATCACGCGCCCAGGCCGCCCCGGGTTGGCACTTCGCATGCGCACCGGGCCCGCGGTGAGCGCCCGAACAGAGCTGACATGGCTTCTTGCGGTGCGCGCTGGCACTTGTGTGTCGACCGTTGCACCCTACGGCGAGATCCTCGAGGAAATGACCGTCGAGATCGCTCATCCCGTCCACGGCGATCCCGTGGAGTGCTCTCTGTTCCTTTGGGCCGAGGGTGAGCCGCTCGCTGCGCACCTGACGGCGCCGCTCTACCGCCAGTTGGGTGTTCTGGCTGCGGAGCTACACACCTTTGCGACGGGCTGGACAGCACCAGCCGGGATGGCACCGCTCCGCTGGGACCGAACGATGTACTACTCGGGCACGCGGCTTGCGGTGGCCAATGTGGAACACTCCTCGATCGTAGGTGGGCGAGACGCGGCCCGGGTGGAGGAGATTGTGGCAGCTGCGGATATCGAACTGGTCCGCCTCGCGGCGATGCACGACCCGATCTTCTTGCATGGGAACATCGAGATGTGGAACGTGCTCGTTGACCCTTCGGGGCAGCTGCGGCTGCTGGACTTCGAAGATGTAATGCTCGGCCAGCCGATCCAAGACATCGCCATCACTCTCTACTACGGGATGGAGCGGCGGGACTACGGTGATCTCGCTTCGGCCTTCCGAGCGGGATACGCCTCGGTCCGCGAATGGCCACTCATCGACGAGCGAGTGCTGCGGCTCCTGATGGCTGCGCGCGCGGTCATGCTCCTGAACCATGCGCTGCTCACGGAACCGGATCCGAGACCAGTAATGACGCGTCTGATGCCGATAATCCTGCGTGCGAACTGAGCCCCTTCCTCTCGCGCGGACCGGCGCGTCGCGGTTCCGGGTGCCCCAGTGTAGGCAGGAGCGACCGACCACAAAGAGGAGCTTTCTGGATGTTGGGGCGAGGACTGCAGTCGCAGGGGGTGGCCAGGGGACTGTTTTCGCGGTCTCGGTCTCGATCTCTGGTGGACAATTCGAGGTGGTCGGAGGCGTGCAGGTGGCGATAGAGCAGTTCGAGGCGGCGGAGTCCCAGGCTTCGACGATCGTGGAGTGGTGTCTTGAGGTCCTGAGGCACTTGGACAACGGGCTGATCACGCCGGAAGAGGCTGAGATCGGGGTGGACGAGCGCGTCACGCACCTACTGGGCGCGTTGGACGAGGTGTTCACCTCGTCGCCGGACCCGCGCGATGACCTCGCGGGGCTGGTGCTGCGCACGCAGGCGGCGATTGGGGAGGTCGAACGGCTGTTCGACGAGCATCCGGGGACGCTGAGGACGCCTCCTTGCGTGTGGCGGGTGCGCGGCTTCTTGGAGTCGCGTGCGCATCAGGCCGACGAGGTGGTGCGGCTGGCTGCCGTCATCGCCGCCTGGGAGGACGCCGACCCGGCACTGGCGCCGCGCCGGCGCCGCCTCCAAGCTGTCCAGACCCTCGATCAGGCGGCGCAGTTGCACTTGAAGGGGAGCGTGCTGAAGCGCATGGTTCGCGCCGGTCTGCACGCGTTCGGGCCACGCTGGGCGGTGGATCTCGCGGCGAGCTACTTGGACCACCACATGGCGGATAAGTCGTACTGGGAACTAGTGCTCGGGGCGATGGATGAGCTTGCGGCGTGGGCGTCGGCCACCGAACTCTACGGAATCCCGTCGGCGTTCCAGCGAAGGGCGATCTCGGCGCTGATCGAGATCGCCGGCTACCCCGAGCTGACCCAGTGGGCCGTCAGCCGGGTCCCGCTGCACCGGCTGACCGGGACGGATCGGAGGGAGCTCGCCGAACTACTGTCTGACTGGTACTCGGTGATGCCCATCGACTGGATCAGCGAACCGCAGAAGGACGGGACCCTCGCCATCGAGGTCACCTACCTGCGGGCGCTCGAGGGAGCCGCCACCAGCTGGCCGGGCGACCCCAGGGCAAACTGACCCGGGGGGTGCAGTCGTCAGGTCAACCCGCAATAGTCCCTATTATTGGGAGTCCAGCGGCTAGGCTGCCGGTGTGGCTGCCGACCCTGCCGGGACCGCTCCCCCGGTGCCGCTGGACACCGCGATCGCCGGGTTCCTGACCGCGCTGCGGGCCGGGAAGCCGTCGCCGCACACGATCACCGCCTACGCCGCGGACCTTCACCTGGTCCGTGAGCGGCTGGACGCATGCCCGGCGCAGCTGACGGTGGCCGACCTGACCGCGGCCCGGCTGCGGGCCGGGTTCGCCGGGTACGCCGACGGGCACGCGAAGTCCTCGGTGCGCCGGGCGTGGGCGACGTGGAACCGGTTGTGCGACCACCTGGTCGTCGAGGGCCTGCTGGCCGGCAACCCGATGGCCGCGGTGCCCAAGCCGAAGGCCCCCCGGTCGGCGCCGCAGGCGTTCACCGACGCGGACATGACCGCCCTGCTCGGCGTTCTGGTCGCCGGGCGGGTCCCGGCCCGGTACCCGTGGCCGATCCGCGACTACGCCCTGATCGCCACCCTGGCCGCCACCGGGCTGCGCCGCTCCGAGGTCCTGGCCCTGACCGTCGACGACGTCGAGGGCTCCCCCGGGGCCCGGCAGGTCGCGGTCCGGCACGGCAAGGGCGACAAGTACCGGGCCGTCCCGGTCGACCCCCGCCTCGAGGAACTGCTGGCCGCCTACCTGGCCGAGCGGTGGGCCCGCTGGCCGGCCCCGGGGCGGGCCCGGCCCGTCGACCCGTGGTCAGCACCCGCGCGGGCGGCGCTGTGGCTGGGTGACAAGGGCCAGCCCCTGACCTCAGCGCAGCTCGCGCACCTGGTCGAGCGGGCCTACCGGGCCGCCGGGATCAACTCCCACCGCCCCACCGGGGCCCTGGTCCACGCCCTGCGGCACACCTTCGCCACCAGCCTGCTGGAGAACGGCGCCACCGCCATCGAGGTCATGGGCCTGCTCGGCCACGCCAGCCTGGCCACCACCCAGCGCTACCTGACCACCCGCCCCGACCACCTCCGCGGCGCCGTGGCCGCCAACCCCGTACTGGCCCACGTCCGACCAGGCTGACGGGCCAGGGCCATACCGACGCTCTCGACGGATCCGCCACTCCCCCTGAGTCCCCTAAGTCGCATAAGTTCGACGTCGCACTTCAGCGCGGCTGGTCGGGAGCTGCGGGACCCTCACAGGGGCTACGCGGGGTGGTCACCAACGGCTCGGCTCCCCCGGCCACCGAGGTCCTTGTGGACCAGCCACCGGCTTGGACTGCCTCTCATGTTGTCGCGAGCCGCGAATTGTATTCCTGAAGGCCCCGACCATGCGAGGACATTTTCGCCCGGCGTGTCGCGCGGGTGGTGGAGGGCCACAGCTGACTACACTGAGTGATGGCCCCGCTCCAAGGGTTGGACAAGGGCCAACCCGGGGCAGGGCCATCATGCGTTTCGCAGGCGCATCGGCACTGTAACCGACGCGATGAGTGGTTGCGCGCTGAAGCGAACCGACTCGGACTGTCGGCACCTCCGGGACGACCCCAGGAGGTGGTCAATATGGTCTCGGCAAGTATTCCAGTCGTGCTGCGGACGGTTTCGGTCAACGGCGCATTCAGTACTTTCCTGCAGGAGAGCGTCCGGCTCGACCCGCAGCAGGTGGCCACTGCCCGGTCGAGTCGGGACTGGCTTCACGACCAGATCGCTGGCTTCCCCGACCATGTCCAGGACTTCCCTCGACTGTGGAGCGAGAAGACCATCAACTTCGGATCGTTTGCTCGCGGCACCAAGATCCGCCCCCTGGACGACATCGATCTCATGATCTGCATGATGGGCGAGGGGGCCACCTACGAGGAGTTGTATGGGGGGCGCATCCAGATCAATCTCCCCACGACCGGGCGACTGCGGGTCCTCAGCAACGATGGTCGAACCCTGAACTCGACCAGAGTCCTCAACGCGTTGCGGGCGGCAGTGGGGAGCGTGCCCCAGTACCAGGCCAGCGATCTGCACCGTCACGGCGAGGCGGTCGTGCTGGACCTGAAGTCCTACCCGTGGAGCTTCGACATCGTCCCGGCATTCTTCACGGCTCCCGAGAGCTCCGGTCGGGACTACTACCTCATCCCCGACGGGGTCGGTACATGGAAGAAGACCGATCCCAGGGTGGATCGCCAGCGGATCTGGACGGCCAACCAGAAGCACGAGGGACGTGCACTTGACCTGATCCGGCTCGTCAAGCACTGGAACAGGCGGCCGACCATGACTACGGCGCCGTCGTACCTCATAGAGGCCATCGTGCTGGACCTGCTCGAGCAGCGGCGGGATCGCGTCCTCTCGAAGTTCCCGGACCTGGACATCGAGGAAGCGCTCCGCCACGTCGCCGATGCGGTTCTCCTCCCGGTAGATGATCCGAAAGGGATCCAGGGCGACATCAACACCCTCACCTACGCCCAGCGGGTCTCGATCCGGTCTCGTGCCCTAGGCGATGCCCAGCGCGCGCAGGAGGCGAGCGCTCTGGAGATGCAGGGTGACAGCGACGGGGCGATCGACCTGTGGCGTCGTGTGTTCGGTCCCGCGTTCGCCGGGGCGCGGTGATCGCCGTGGGTACTCACACCGAACCGCCCATTTGCTCTGCGCAGAACACTGATGAGGCTCAGCGACTTCTCGCTGCCCAGGCGGTGCTGCATTCCCGCTCGAAGAGGGCTCGGAATGTCCGGATTGCGGCCGTCGTCTCTTTGAGCATCCTTGTCGGCGTGGCGGCGAGCTTGAGCAACGAGGCTGCCGCAACGGTCGGAGTCATCGGCGGCGTGATTGTCCTCGCCCTCTCCTTGACCGCGGGCCATCGGCAGCGAGCCACAGGCGACCTGGCGGTCGCCATCCAGGAGAAGTTCGACACGCTGGTCTTCCAAATCCCATGGAATCCGCTGTGCGTGCGTCACCTGCCCACGGCGCATGAGGTGGCCTCGGCTGCCGACGCGTACGAGGGGACCCGTACGCGGGATTGGTACCCGGATACCGCGGACACCCCCCGGCCGCTGGACATCGTCATCTGCCAGCAGTCGAACCTTGGCTGGGGTCCCTCCGTTCACCGCCGATGGGCACTGGCCGTCGGGATAGTCATTGGCACCGGCCTTGCGCTGAGCGGCCTGGTGTGGTGGTGGGCTGGCTTGGACACATACTCAGGCATGAACCAACTGGTGCTCCCCGCTCTGCCGGTGCTCTGGGAGGCGGCCGACGAGGTGCGGCGCCACCTCGTGAGCGCGAAGGAGAAGAATGAGCTGCAGCAGGCAGTGCTTGATGTGTGGGGGGCAGGCCTTACGACCGGCGCATCGGTCGATCAGTGTCGCGACGTGCAGAACGAGATAGTCCACATCCGCCTGACCAACGCGCAAGTACCCGACTGGTTCGACGCTCGCTTCCGGGGTGCCAGTGAGCAGACCATGCGGACCGCAGCCTCTCACCTTGTCGAGGAGGCCCGACGCCACACGAAGGCCTGACCGTTGCCCGCGAGGGGGATCGCCATTCCGGGGCGCCGGCATCCTCGGAAGGTCTCCTCGAAGGCCAGGACTCGGCCCTCTCGGGACCCGCGCCCCGATGCGAGCGGCAGCAGCTCGGTACGCGTGCGTATCCGGAACGTCTTGGTATTGTCGCAAGTCAGGTGTCCGCTGGAATCCAAGCCCGCAGCACGCGGGCTGGCGGTTGGGTCCGTGTAGAGGAGTGAAGCGCAGCGATGGCGACTGAAGCCGACGGGACCCACGTGGACGTTGTCGAGGAGGAGTTGAGCGTTCCCGCTGGTGCTGGTTGGGGCGGGCGGGTTGACTTCTCGCAGCGGTTGTCGCGGTTGTTCGAGGAGACTCAGCGGCCGGATGGGCGGCGTTGGACGTTGCAGCATGTGGCCGATGAGTGTGTGGCCCGGGGTCAGCAGGTGACCAAGGCGTACATCCTGCATCTGAAGTCGGGGCAGCGGACCGAGCCGCGGTTGACGCTGGTGGAGGCGTTGGCGGATGTGTTCCGGGTGCCGGTGGCCTACTTCACGGCTGACTACGCGGGGCGGATGGCCTCGGATCTGCTGCCGCTGCTGGTGGCGATGGCCGATCCGCGAGCCAGGGTGCTGCTGACCCGCGACGACCTGGGTGACGTGTTCGCGGCGTTGACCGCCCCGGAGCTCGGTGATCTGATCGCCCGCCATGACCTGCCCGCGGTGCTGGGGGCGCTCGCCGACTACCGGGTCCAGTCGGTGATCCAGACGGTGCTCGCCGACCCGATGACGGTGCGCGCAGTCCCACGGTAGGGGTGGCGTCGCGGATCGAGGCGTGCGGCTCAGCCCGCCACAGGGGCGGGACGGCGGGTCATGCCCAGTGACCCGGGAGCGTCGTAGGTGAAGCCGAGTCGCTGGTACAGCCGCCCGGCCTCGGGGTTGCGGACGTCCAGCCGGATCGCGACCTGCGCCTCGTCGGCAAGGGCGCAGATCCCGGCGATGAGCTGGCCGCCGGCGCCGGCGCGCTGCGGCCAGGCGGCCAGGTACCCCACGAGAACGGACCCGTCCGCCGGCCGGATGGGGACGGCTGGTGCCCTGCCCCGGGTCCAGGGCCGAGCGCAGCGGGCGCTGGCGGCCAATGTGGGGATGAAGGGGGCGGCCCAGGACGCGAACAGCAGGGCCGTGGCCGCCGCCAGCACGGGGACGGGGTAGACCACGAGCGTCAGGCACCAGGCAGCCGTGACGACGGTGACCATGCTGGCGGCGAATCCGATTAGGCCGGCGGCGTGGACGTCGGGCCGGCGGGCGTCGGGGACGACCAGCGCACGGGCCCGGCCGGTGGACAGCGCGGCCAGCCCGCCGACCGCGTGGATGGCGGCGAGGTACGGGCCGGCGAACACGACCGCCGACACCACAGCCGCCGGTCCGGCCCACCACCGGGGGCCGGACATGTAGGCCCGGGCCAGGACCCAAGCCAGGGCGGGCAGATCCCGCCACCGCGGTGCCAGGTCCACTGGCACCCGCAGCACCACGGCAGCCCGAGTCAACGTGCTCATCTACGACGTGCCGCGCTGGGCGAGGGCGGCCAGCACCGCGGCGTGCACGTCGGGGGCGTCGGCCAGGCGCGTGGGCTTGAATGGGGGCCGGACCCAGTCCGGCAGACCAGCCACCCCGTGCCACGGCTGTATCCGCTGGTCGTCGCCGGCCTCGGGATGCAGTGGGGTGGCCGGAGGCTGGGG
>CAZORV010000021.1:2360-24395 GCA_964582215.1 uncultured Frigidibacter sp. | reverse complement strand
ATGTCCCCGCCTCGCAGCGCGGCATCGCCATGGTGTTCCAGTCCTATGCGCTTTATCCGCACATGACGGTGCGCGACAATATGGCCTTTGCCCTGAAGCTGGCCAAGAAGTCGCAGGCCGAGGTTGACACGGCCATCGACAAGGCCGCACGCATCCTGCAGCTGACGCCCTATCTTGACCGGTTGCCCAAGGCCCTGTCGGGCGGCCAGCGTCAGCGCGTCGCCATCGGCCGCGCCATCGTCCGCAACCCCAAGGTCTATCTCTTTGACGAGCCGCTGTCGAACCTTGATGCCGCGCTGCGGGTGGCCACAAGGATCGAGATCGCGCAGCTGAAAGAGAACATGCCGGATTCGACCATGATCTACGTGACCCATGATCAGGTCGAGGCGATGACGCTGGCCTCGCGCATTGTCGTTCTGAACAAGGGCGGCATTGCGCAGGTGGGCACGCCCTTGGAACTCTATGAGCGGCCCGAGAACGAGTTCGTGGCCCAGTTCATCGGCTCGCCGTCGATGAACCTCTTGGATGGCGAGGTGACGGCGACCGGCGACATGACCGAGGTGCGCCTGGCCTCGGGCGGTTCGGTCCGCGCCGCGATCCGGACCGAGGCGGCGATGATGGGCAAGAAGGTGCGGGTCGGCGTCCGGCCCGAGGATTTCGTGCCGACCGACGGTGCGGCGGTCTATACCGGCAAGGTCGAGATCACCGAAGCCCTGGGCGAGGTGACGCTGCTTTACTTCGAGCGCAAGGGCGAGGTGGCGCCGGTTGTCGCCAAGCTGCCGGGCATTCATGCCGATCTGCGCCGGAAGTCGGTGTCATTGACCGCCGATCCTGCGAAAGTCCATCTGTTCCACGAGGGACGGTCGCTTCTTTACCGGTGAGCGGGGGTTTTTAGGTGGTTCTGGCGGGTCGGGGCGCAAGGTCCGGTCCGCCCGTTGGTTGTCTGGCCCGATCGGCCGAGGAGGCCCCGGCCTGCGCCGGGGCGGTCAACCAGGAGGCCCCGGCTTGCGCCGGGGCTGCGACCCAGGAGGCCCCGGCCTGCGCCGGGGCGGCGGCGCGCCTTGCGGGCCTGCCGGGTCAGTTCAGGAACAATGTCGAAAGATAAAAGCCGGCCAGCACCAGGATGGCCGAGGAGGAGAGGCCCATGGCGGCGAAGACGGCGGCCTGTACGGCCGCCCGCGCCGTTGGCACCGGCTGCGGAATGACGGATTGCATCTGTTTCATGGCCCCCAGTAGAAAACCTTCCGGTTTCCGACGGGTTAAGGAGAGACCTTAATTCGTCGGCGGTCAATGAAATCTTTTGACCGCCGGCGATCTTTGTTCACTCGGCCGCGACCTTGATGACCGGTTCCATCGACGCGAACTCGGACTCGGGCAGGTGGCACTTGATCTGATGGTTCCCGGCGAGCACCCGCATCGGCGGCACCGTCGACTCGCAAAGCCCACCCGCGACTTTCGACTTCCACCGGCAACGGGTCTGGAACGGGCAGCCGGGCGGCGGGTTCATCGCCGAGGGGATCTCACCCTCGAGCACGATGCGCTTTTTCTGGACGCTGGTGTCGGCGATCGGAACCGCCGAGAGCAGAGCCTCGGTATAGGGGTGATAGGGCGGCTGGAAGACCTGATCGGTGGTGCCAAGTTCGACGACATGGCCAAGGTACATGACCATCACCCGGTCCGACAGGTAGCGCACGATCGACAGGTCATGGCTGATGAACAGAAGCGTCGTCTTGTTCTTGCGCTGGATCTCCATCAGAAGATCGGTGACGGCGGCCTGCACCGACACGTCAAGCGCCGAGACCGGTTCGTCCGCGACGACGATCTTGGCGCCACCGGCAAAGGCCCGGGCGATGCCGACGCGCTGCTTTTGCCCGCCCGACAATTGTCGCGGCATCCGTTCGGCGAAGGCGCGCGGCAGTTTCACCAGGTCGAGCAGTTCCAGCATGCGGCCTTCGCGTTCGCGGTCATTGCTGCCCTGGCCGAAAATCTCGAGCGCGCGGATGATCTGGCGGCCGACGGTCATCGAGGGGTTCAGCGTGTCGAACGGATTCTGGAACACCATCTGCACGCCCGACACCGTATCGGGTGCGCGCTGCTGGATCGGCGTGCTCTGAATGTCGCGGTCGTAAAGCATGATCTTGCCCGAGGAGGCGGTCTCGAGCCCCATCAGCACCTTGGCGAAGGTCGACTTGCCGCAACCGGATTCGCCGACGATCGCCAGCGTCTCGCCCTCGCGCGCCTCGAAGGACAGGGTCTCGTTGGCCTTGACCACCTTCTTGGCGCCGCCGCCGAACATGCCGGTCGAAATCTCGTAATATTTCCGGACATTGTCCATCTTCAGGACAACCTCGCCAACTGCGGTCTTGGCAACCGCCGCGCGGGCCTCAGGCTGGGCGGTCCAGTCAATCTCGGCGACGCGGACGCAGCGTGTGCCATGGCGGTCATGGCCCGAGACCGGGAACATCGGCACCTCGGCCTTGTTGCAGACGCCTTCGGCAAAGTAGGAACAGCGCGGGCCGAAGTTGCAGCCCTGCGGCCGTTCGTGGGGCAGGGGGAAGTTGCCGGGGATCGAGATCAGCGGGCGCGAGTTCTTGTCAGCACCCGGCAGCGGGATCGAACGGAACAGCGCCTGGGTGTAGGGATGCTGCATCCGGTCGAACACATCGCCGACCGAGCCGGTTTCGACCGCTTCGCCGGAATACATCACGCAGAGCCGGTCGCAGACATCCATGACCAGCCCGAGGTTATGCGAGATGAACAGCATGGAGGTGCCGTATTTCTCGCCGAGATCCTTCACCAGATCGACAACCGCCGCCTCGACCGTGACGTCAAGCGCCGTGGTCGGCTCGTCGAGGATCAGGAGGGCGGGTTTCGACATCAGCGCCATGGCGATGACGATGCGCTGCTGCTGGCCGCCGGAGAGCTGGTGCGGGTAGGAGTTCAGCATCCGCGCCGGGTCGGGCAGGCGAACGTCGGCGACCACTTCCAGCGCGCGGCGGCGGGCCTCGTCGGCCGAGACGCCTTCGTGGATCATCGGCACTTCCATCAGTTGCTGGCCGATCTTCATCGCCGGGTTCAGCGACGCCATCGGTTCCTGATAGATCATGGCGATTTCCTTGCCGCGGATCTGGCGCAGCTCTTCATCATCCATGGCGGTGAGGTCGCGGCCCTTGAACCTGATCGAACCGCCGACGATGCGGCCGTTCTTGCCGAGGTCGCGCATGACGGCAAGGGCGACGGTTGACTTGCCGCAGCCGCTTTCGCCGACAAGGCCCATCGCCTCGCCGGCCATGACGGTGCAGGAAAAGTCCATCACGGCGGGAATTTCACGAAGCCGGGTGAAGAAGGAGATCGAGAGGTTATCAATCTCGAGGATCGGTTTCGACGGGTCCCAGGCGGTGGCGGCGGTCATGATCTTGATCCCTCGTGTCTGGCGGAAGGGCGGGGGGGGGGGCCCCCCCGCCCCCCCGGGATGTTTTGGCACACAAATCAGGGGGCCCGGGGCGCTGCCCCCGGGACCCCCGGGATATTTAAGGACAGAAAATGCGGGGCGCCCGGGGGCGGGCGCGACCGCGCGGTTTCAGTCTTTCAGGCTTTCCTCGCGCAGGCCGTCAGCCAGGAGGTTCAGGCCAAGGACCAGGCTGAGCAGTGCGATCGCGGGAACGAAGGCGGGGTGGGGTGCGATGGTCAGAAGCTTGCGCCCGGCGTTGATGGTCGAGCCCCAGTCCGGGCTTTCGGGGTCAAGGCCGAGGCCGAAGAAGCCGAGGGTGCCGAGCAGGATGGTCGTGTAGCCGATGCGGAGGCAGAAGTCGACGATCAGCGGACCGCGGGCATTGGGAAGGATTTCCCAGAGCATGATGTACCAGGGCCGTTCGCCGCGGGTCTGTGCCGCCGAGATATAGTCGCGGGTCTTGATGTCGAGCACGAGGCCCCTGACGATCCGGAAGATCGTGGGCGAGTTCACGAACACGACCGAGACAAAGACGATCAGAAGGTTGGCGGGCACATGGATGAGGTCGAGTGCGTTGGGCAGGACCGAGACCTTGGTGTCGGCTTCGCTGACGAGGCTGAGATAGGCCCAGCCGCCGATGAAGACGATCAGGCCGACGACGATGTTCCTGAGGCCGGGTTTCACATAGTAGCGCGAGTTGATCAGCAGGACCATGAAGACGATCGGCAGGACGAACAGCACAATGGCGATATATTGCGGCAGGCCGGCGGCGTAGATCTCGGGCGTGACCAGCAGGTAGAACAGCAGGATGACCGGAAAGGCCAGGACAAGGTTGGCGAGAAAGCTGAGGATCGTGTCAAGCTTGCCGCCGTAATAGCCGGCCGGAAGGCCGAGGGTGATGCCGACCATGAAGGCGAAGAGTGTCGCCAGCGGCGCGATGGCGATGACGATCCGCGAGCCCGCGACAGTGCGCGAGAAGACGTCGCGGCCAAGATGGTCGCCGCCGAGCAGGAAATAGCCGCTGCCGTCGGGGATCGCGGTGCCGGGCACCTTGTTCTTCATGCCCGCGAACTGGTCGAGAACCGGCAGGGTCTCGATCATCGGGGCGAAGAGGGCGGTGAAGACCCAGAACATCACCAGAGCAAAGCCGACCATGCCGACCGGCGAGTCGAACAGCTTGCCGTAAAGGCCGAGGCGGCGCTTGTAGCGGCGCGAGATCACGAAGGTCAGGATCAGGCAAACCCAGACCGGCAGGAAGTTCTTGAGGATGGCCGCGAAGATCGCGCCCCAGGAAAGTGCGTCCATGTCAGCTGATCCTGATGCGGGGATTGAGGAAGACATAGCCGATGTCCGAGATCAGCTGCGTCACGAGCACGACAAAGACCGCGACAACCGAACAGCCGAGCAGCAGCTGGATGTCGTTGTTGCCGGCGGCCTGAACCAGGGTCCAGCCGAAGCCCTTGTAGTTGAAGAGGGTTTCCGAGATCACCACGCCGTTCAGAAGCCAGGGAAACTGCAGCATGATCACGGTGAAGGGGGCGATCAGCGCATTGCGCAGCGCGTGCTTCATCACGATATTGCGGAAGCTGACGCCTTTCAGCCGGGCCGTGCGGATATATTGCGCCGTCATCACCTCGGCCATCGAGGCGCGGGTCATGCGGGCGATATAGCCGATGCCGTAGAGGGCGACGGTGGTGACCGGCAGGGTGAAGTTCGAGAAGGTGATATTGTCAAGCGCACTGGTCGCGGTGCCGGAAAACAGCGTCTTGCCGCCGATCCAGCCCCATTCGTGCAACAGCGGCGAAAGGCCGGTGGTGGCCGAGGCGAAGAGCGCGACCAGGATGACGCCCGAGACATATTCCGGCGTGGCCGACGAGGCGATCGAGAAGATCGACAGCACCCTGTCCTTGCGCGAGCCCGGCTGCATGCCCGAGACGACGCCGATGACCAGCGAGATCGGCACCATCACCAGCATGACGATCAGCATCAGCCAGCCGGTCTGGCCGAGCGAGCGGCCGAGGACATTGGCGACCGTGGTCTTGGCAAAGGTCGAGACGCCCCAGTTGCCCTGCAGGATGCCGCAGCGGACGGGTGCGGTGGCGGGATCGCTGCCCTCGGCGATGCAGCGGCCGCGGGTGACGCCTTTTTCGTCGGTGCGGGTCCAGCCCGGCACCAGCCCCAGCCATTGGCCATAGCGGTTCGCCATCGTGCCGCCGTGGCCGTTCTGGTCGATCCAGGCGGCGACAGCCTCGTCGGTCATGCGGACCGAGCCTTCGGCGCGCGCCAGCCGTTCAAGATTGGGCTGCAGGTTGGTCAGCGCAAAGACCATCATGGTCAGGAACAGCGCCGTCAGCAGCATCATCCCGATCCTGCGCAGAATGAACAGAAACATCGCACCTCCTGTCGCCATCAAGGCGAACGCAACGAGCCCGCGGGCCGCGGCTGGTCAAGCTATTGGTGGGGCAGGGTGGCAGGGGCGAACCCCTGCCACGGCGTTTTGGGTCAGGCGAGCGACCACTTGTAGTGGTGATGCTCGTTCGACGGATGCTGGACAACGATCACGCCTTCCTTGGCGTGACAGAAGAGCGAGCGCCAGAAGGGCTGGATGATATAGCCTTCGTCCTGAAGGATGGTTTCCAGCGTCATCATCACCTCGCGGCGGGCGTCGGCGTCGGCCAGCGACATTGCCTTGGCCATGGCCGCGTCGAAGTCGGCGTTTGCCATGCCGGTTTCGTTCCAGGAGCCGGTCGAAGTATAGGCCAGGGCCATGTTCTGGACCGCAAGCGGGCGGTGGTTCCAGGTCGTCGACGAGAAGGGATATTTCTGCCAGGCATCCCAGAAGGTGGCGCCGGGAATGACCTTGCGGGAAATGTTCGCCCCGGCGTCGCGCAGCTGTGCCGCCACGGCGTCGGTGGTTGCCGCTTCCCAGCCATCGTCAAGCGAGGTCAGCTCGAACTCGGTGTCGGCGGCAAGGCCGGCAGCCTCGAGCGCGGCTTTCAGTCCCGCAGGGTCGATCTTCTGCGGTTCGAGCTTGGCATATTCCGGGTGGATCGGGCAGGCATGGTGGTTTTCCGCCGTCGTGCCGTTGTTGTTGTAGCCAAGCTCAAGGACGACTTTGGGGTCGACCGCCCGTTGCAGGGCCTGACGAACGCCCTTGTCCTTGTAAAGGTCCGACTGGGCCGAGTTGAAACGGCAGACGATCGTCGCCGCCGTCACCGCCTCGAACTTCTTCCAGCCGAGCGCATCAAGCTGTTCGATGAAGTCGCCCACGGTTTCATAGTTCGTGTCGATCTCGTCCGAACCGGCCATCGACACCATGGTCGACGGGTCGGTGCCGAAGTCGATGTAATGGACCTCGTCCAGGGGCGCGGTGCCGCCCCACCAGCTGTGGTTCGGGGCGCGGACCAGAACCGCCTTCTGGCCGACGGTGATTTCCTGCGGGACATAGGGGCCGGTGCCGATCGGGGTTGCGCCGGGATCGCCGCCGTCCTGGAAGCTGGAATGCACCACCGCCGAAGGATAGTCGGCGATGTTCGGCACGACCGAAATGTCCGAGGCGGACATCATCAGCTTGACCGTCGAGTCGTCGACCTTGACGACGGCGCCTTCGCGGATCTGCTTGGTGTCGGGGTTGGTCAGGCCGGGGAAGCGCGAGGCCATGGCGTTGCCTTCGACGGTGCCGTCGCACCAGCGGGCAAAGTTGCGGACCACATCATCGGCGGTGAAGTCGTCGCCGTTGTTCCACTTCACGCCCTGACGGACTTTCAGCGTGTATTCGGTGGCGTCGGCATTGGCCTCCCAGCTCTCCAGCAGGCGGCCTTCGAACGTACCGTCATTGTTGTACTGGATCAGAAATTCCAGCCAGCCGCGATAGACGTTGGCGATCTGCGGCCAGTCGGCCAGGCGCGGGTCTTTCATCGCCTTGACTTCCATGCCGCAGCGGATGATGCCGCCGACCTTCGCCTCTTGGGCGGCGGCGGGGGCGTCAAGGCCGATCAGCCCGTAGGCGGCGACGGCCGAAACCCCGAGCGCGGTGGTGCGGGTCAGAAATTCGCGGCGCGACAGTTTGCCGTCGCGGCATTCCTGCGCATACATCGAAGCGGCCGGATGAAGGGTTTCCGGCGCGAAATGTTTGGTCATCTTTTTCTCCCTGTGCGACTTTGCTGAGGTCACATTCAAACGTCCCGGCATCTGGCGGCAGGTTAACGCAGCGTGACCATCGGTTACGTCGGTCCATTGCGCACGGAATTTTGCGACGCGTCAACGCGCAATTGCGACGGTCCCGGTCGCTTTACGCGCGGCAGCGCGGCAAAGGCGCAAAAACTTCCGTGATTGCGGACATAAATCGGGCGGGCGGCGGTCGCGGTCAGGCTTGACGCCGGGTCAGGTGGCCTTGCGAAAGGCCGAGGGCGTCTTGCCGGTGCGGTGCTGGAACGCCCGTGTGAAATAGGCGGGCGAGGTGAAGCCGAGGGTTTCGGCGACCTGACGGATCGGCGCGCGGGTTTCGGTCAGCATCTTGCGCGCCTCGAAGATCAGCCGGTCGTGCAGAAGGTCGCTGGCCGAGCGTCCGCAGGTCTTGTTGCAGACGCGGGTCAGATGCGTCGGCGTCACACCGAGGTCGCGGGCAAAGTCGTTGATGCCCTTGCCGGTGCGGAAATGCCGTTCCAGCAGATCGGCATAGGCCCGTGCCAGCCGCAGCGCCGCATCGGGGCGCGGGGCCTCGTCGGCCGAAAGGGTTGCCTGCCGTTCAAGCCAGACCGTCAGCAACCCGAGGTGATGGCGCGCGGCGCGGTCGGCGGCGGGGCGGCTGCTTTCCAGCTCGCGCTGGATATTCTCGATGATCGAGGAAAGTTCCGCCTGCGGTCCGACCTCGCGGATGCGCAGATGCAACGGATCGCCCGGCAGGTCGAGCCCGTGATCGGCCCCGAAGAACAGGGCTGTGCCCGAGCTTTGGGCGCCGGGCTCGAACCCGTGCATCATGCCGGCCGGGATGAAGATGGCATTGTGGGCGCCGTAGCCGCGCGTCAGGCCGCCGACGGTGATCCGGCCCTGACCGCGCGTGAACCACAACAGCACCGGCTCGCTGTAGGCGCGCATCGCCTCGACCCGCCAGCGCCCGCCGGCCGCCAGCCGCGCCACGGGGACAAGCCGCAGCCGCGCCGGTTCCGGTTCGGGGATCGTGACCACGCGATGCCGGGGCGCTGCCTCGACCTTCGCAGCCACCTTCGCAGCCGTTTTCGCGGCCGTTTTCGCGGCCGGGCGCGCGGGCTTTGCCGCGAATTGCGACAGGGGTGGTCCTGAGAAGAGTTTTGCCAAGCTCAAGGTTCCGGCGGTGGGCGATCGGGTGCGGCCTGGTTGGTCGGGGGTCTTTCCGGGGCCGCTCGTCTGCCTCTATACGCGGCAAAGCGGGGCACGGCCAAGGAAAAAGTGCTTTGTTTCAGCGGGATTGGCGCATGGTTGCCGAAATGTCGACCGGTGCCGTCAGCCCCTGCCACCCGTCCATCCGGCGCCTCAGCCAGGTCCGCTGGCGTTTGGCATACTGGCGGCTTTGGGCCTTTGCCGCAGATATAGCGTCCGGCAGGGTGACCGACCCCTGCAGATAGTCGACCAAAGGCCCGGCGCCGATGGCCCGGGCCCAAAGCGCATTGCGGTTCCAGACCGGCAGAATCGCCCGCACCTCGTCCACCGCGCCGCCCGCGATCATCTGATCGAACCGCCGGTCGATCCGGTCGGCCAGCCAGTCACGGTCGCAATCAAGCCGCAGACACACGGCCCGTCCGGCCGGAACCAGCGGCGCGCCGGTCGTGGCCTGCCAGTCGGCCAGCCCGCGCCCCGTGGCCGCCAGAACCTCCCATGCGCGCTGGATGCGGGCGGGGTTCCGGCGGTCGATCCGGGCGGCGGTGGCGGCGTCCAGTTCGGCCAGCAGCGCCGCCGGGCCCTCGGTCGCCATCCTTTGATCGGCGGCGGCGCGGACCCCGGCGGGCGTCGGCGGTATCGTCGCCAGCCCCTCGGTCAGGGCCGTCAGATAAAGGCCGCTGCCGCCGACGATCACCGGGGCAGGGTGGTCCTTCATCACGCGGGCCACCTCGGCCAGCCAATGGCCGACCGAATAGTCCTGCCCCGGCGCGCGATGGCCGAACAGGTGATGGGGCACCAGCGCTTCCTCGTCCGCACCGGGCCGCGCCGACAAGAGCCGCCAGCAGGACCAGACCTGCAGCGCGTCGGCATTCACGATGACCCGACCCTGCGCCCCGGCGATCGCCAGCGCCAGCGCCGATTTGCCGCTGGCGGTCGGCCCGGCGATCAGCACCGGCCGGTCAGGCGGACAGCAGGCCGCAATGTCCAGAATTTGTCGTTCGCTGTCCGTCATCGCGCAATCTGTCGTGTGCCCGTCGCTTCTGCCGTTGAACCTGCCCCCGTTTTCCGTCATTTTGCGCGCCGATGACAAGTGCCATGCGGTCGGGGATGGCGCAGGCGCGCAAACAGTGAATGAGAGAGCATATGACCGGGGCAGCAGAACCCACCGTCACCTATAAACGTGTCCTTCTGAAAATTTCCGGCGAAGCGCTGATGGGCGATCAGGGATATGGCCTGCATCCGCCGACCGTCCAGCGCATCGCGAACGAGGTGAAGTCGGTCCGCGACCTTGGCGTCGAGATCTGCATGGTGATCGGCGGCGGCAATATCTTTCGCGGGCTGCAGGGCAGCGCCCAGGGGATGGAACGCACCACCGCCGACTATATGGGCATGCTCGCCACGGTGATGAACGCGCTGGCGATGCAGTCGGCGCTTGAGGCCATCGGCGTCTTCACCCGCGTCATCAGCGCCATCCCGATGGATCAGGTGTGCGAGCCCTATATCCGCCGCCGCGCCGTCCGGCACCTTGAGAAAAAGCGCGTCTGCATCTTTGCCGCAGGCACCGGCAACCCCTATTTCACCACCGACACGGCGGCGACGCTGCGCGCCAACGAAATGGGCTGCGAGGCGATCTTCAAGGGCACGAAGGTCGACGGGGTCTATGACAAGGACCCCAAGAAACATGCCGATGCCAAGCGCTATGACCATGTCACCTATGACGAGGTCCTGCAAAAGCATCTCGGCGTCATGGATGCCTCGGCCATCGCCCTTGCCCGCGACAACAACCTGCCGATCATCGTCTTTTCGCTGGACGAACCGGGCGGTTTCCGGGGAATTCTGTCAGGCAAAGGCACCTATACGACGGTAAAAGGCTGAAAAACCCTATCTTTGCAAAAGGCGCGGCGATAAAGTCGCGCACATTCCGAACCCCGACCCGGACAGACGATCGCAGCCATGACCGACGACCTTGATATCGACATCGACGCCCTGAACCGCCGGATGGAAGGCGCGATGACCGCGCTCAGGCATGATTTTTCATCGCTGCGCACCGGCCGGGCCTCGGCGGCGCTGGTCGAGCCGATCCAGGTCGAGGCCTACGGCCAGATGACGCCGGTGAACCAGCTTGGCACGGTGAACGTGCCCGAACCCCGGATGGTGACGCTGAACATCTGGGACAAGGCGCTGGTCGGCAAGGTGGAAAAGGCCATCCGCGAAAGCGGCATCGGCATCAACCCCCAGACCAACGGCACGATCATCATGCTGCCGATCCCCGAACTGAACGAGGAACGCCGCCGCGAACTGACGCGGGTGGCGGCCGAATATGCCGAACGGGCGCGGGTCGCGGTGCGCAACATCCGCCGCGACGGCATGGACCAGATCAAAAAGGCCAAGGGCGCAGGGATGCCCGAGGATGACCAGAAAATGTGGCACGACGAAGTGCAGGAACTGACCGACAAGGCCATCGCCGCCGTTGACAAGGCGCTTCAGGCCAAGCAAGCGGAAATCATGCAGGTCTGACCGGATTGCGGATCGGGCAGAGGCGAAAGGGCAGCAGCGCGCCAATGGCGGCCAAGGACATCACCACGCGAAGCGCAAGCCACGTCGCCATCATCATGGACGGCAACGGCCGCTGGGCGACACAACGCGGCTGGCCCCGGCTGGTCGGCCACCGGCGCGGCGCCAACAAGGTGCGCGCCATCGTCCGCGCCTGTCCCGGGCTCGGGATCAAGTATCTGACGATCTTCGCCTTCTCGACCGAGAACTGGAAACGCTCGACCGACGAGGTTCTGGGGCTGATGGCGCTGTTCGCCCGCTATATCCGCAACGAGGCGGAAAAGCTGAAGACAGCCGGTGTGCGGGTGAAGTTCATCGGCAGCCGCGGGCGCCTTGACCAGACGATCCAGGATCTGATGGCCGGGATCGAGGCCAAGACCAGCGATTGCGACCGGCTGGTCCTGACCATCGCCATCAACTACGGCGGCCGCGACGAGATCGCCCGCGCGGCGCGGCGGCTGGCCGAGGATGTGGCGGCGGGCCGTCTTTCGGCCGACGAGGCCGGGGAAGAGGCGCTGGCCGCCCGGCTTGACACCGCCGACTTGCCCGACCCCGACCTGATCGTCCGCACCTCGGGCGAGACGCGGACCTCGAACTTCCTGCTCTGGCAGTCGGCCTATGCCGAATATGAATTCACTCCCACGCTCTGGCCCGACTTCACCCCGGAAGAGCTGGCGGCGATCCTTGATCGTTTCTCGCGGCGCGAGCGGCGCTATGGCGGTGTTCTGTCCGCATGACGCCCGCCGGGAAATGGGGCGACCTGCCGACCCGGCTTTTGTCGGGCATCGTCGTCTCGGTACTCGGGATCGGGGCGGTGGTCGCGGGGGGGCTGCCGCTGCAGCTGCTGGCGGTCCTGGTGGCGGGCGTGTCGCTTTGGGAGCTGGCGCGTCTGACGGCGCCGGATCAGCCGGCGCGCGCGCTGATGATCGGGCTGGCGGCGGGGCTGTTCATGGCGGTGCCGCTGGTCCTTCACAGTCCGTTCTGGCTGGCGGGCCTGATCCTGCCTGCGCTTTTCGGTCTGATCGGCCCGCGCAATGACCGCCGGGCCTACGGGCTTTATGCGCTTGCCATCATGCCGGCGGTCTATGCGTTCGTCGCCTTCCGCGAGGGCTATGGCCTTGGCTTCGCGATCTGGCTGGTGCTGGTGGTGATCGCATCCGACGTTCTGGGCTATTTCGGCGGGCGCATGCTTGGCGGTCCGAAGTTCTGGCCGCGTCTGTCGCCGAAGAAGACCTGGTCGGGGACAATCGCCGGCTGGCTGGGCGCGGGCGCGGTCGGGATGGGCTTTGCGATTGCCTATCACCAGCCCTGGTGCCTTGCGGGGTTTTCGGCGCTGACGGCGCTGGCCGCGCAGATGGGCGACATTGCCGAAAGTGCCATCAAGCGGCGGGCAGGGGTCAAGGATGCCTCGAACCTTATTCCCGGCCATGGCGGCCTTCTGGACCGGATCGACGGGCTGATCGGCGCCGCAGTCTTTGTCCTGGCCTGGGGGCTTTTGCGCCTGCCGCTTCCGGTCTTTGAAGGCTGAGGGGATGCGTTCAGTCTCTGTCTTCGGGGCGACCGGTTCCATCGGGGAAAGCACGTTCGACCTGCTGATGCGGCAGGGCGGACCGGCGGCTTACCACACCGTCGCGCTGACCGGGGGGCGGAATGTCCGGCGGCTGGCCGAACAGGCGCGGGCCTTGCGGGCCGGGATCGCGGTGACGGCGCATGAGGAGTGCCTGCCGGACCTGCGCGCGGCGCTGGCAGGCAGCGGGATCGAGGCGGCGGCAGGCGAGGCGGCGCTGGCCGAGGCGGCGGATCGTCCGGCTGACTGGGTGATGTCGGCCATTGTCGGGGCGGCGGCGCTGGTGCCGGGGTTCCGGGCGCTGGCCCATGGCGCGACACTGGCGCTGGCCAACAAGGAAAGCCTTGTCACTGCCGGGCCCTTGCTGATGGCGACGGCGCGGGCGCGCGGCGCGCGCATCCTGCCGGTCGACAGCGAACATTCGGCGATTTTCCAGTCGCTGCTGTCCGAGGACATGAACGCGGTCGAGCGGATCATCATCACCGCCTCGGGCGGGGCCTTTCGCGACTGGCCGCTGGACCGGCTGGCAAAGGCCACGGTGGCCGAAGCCTCGACCCACCCGAACTGGGCGATGGGGCAAAGGATCACGATCGACAGCGCCTCGATGTTCAACAAGGCGCTGGAACTGATTGAAACCCATGAATTCTTCGGGGTTCCGCCCGACCGGATCGAGGTGCTGGTCCATCCGGAATCCCTGGTCCATGCCCTGGTCGGCTTTCGCGACGGCGGGATGATCGGCCATCTGGGCGCGCCCGACATGCGCCATGCGATCGGCTATGCGCTGAACTGGCCCGACCGCGCGCACCTGCCGGTGGCGCGGCTTGATCTGGCGGCGGTCGGCCGCCTGACCTTTCAGGCGCCCGACCCGGTCCGCTATCCGGCCTTGCGCCTTGCGCGAGAGGTGATGGCGACCGGCGGGCTGGCCGGTGTGACCTTCAACGCCGCCAAGGAAGTGGCACTTGACGCCTTCATCGCCGGGCGGATCGGGTTTCTGGCCATGGCGCCTGCGGTGGAAGAGGTGCTGATCCGGATGGGGCGCGAGATCGCCCTTGGCAAACGGCCCGACAGCCTCGATATGATACTTGCGGCCGATCAGGCGGCGCGGCGCATTGCCCGCGCGGTGGTCGCCGGGCAGGAAGGGAACTGAGTTGGACACGATCGGCCTTGTTCCGCATTTCGGCAGCCTTGCCCTGACCATTCTGGCCTTCGTGGTCGCACTGTCGGTGATCGTGGCGATCCATGAATATGGCCATTACATCATCGGCCGCCTCTGCGGCATTCACGCCGAGGTCTTTTCGCTGGGCTTCGGCCGCGTGCTCTGGTCCCGGACCGACTGGCGCGGGACGCGGTGGCAGATCGCGGCGATCCCGCTGGGCGGCTATGTCAAGTTTCTGGGCGACGCCAATGCCGCCTCGGCCGGGGGCGATGCCGAGACCCTGTCGAAACTTTCGTCCGACGAGTTGCGCCACACCATGCACGGCGCCCCGCTTTGGGCGCGGGCGGCGACAGTGGCGGCGGGGCCGGTCTTCAACCTGATCCTGTCGATGATCGTTTTTTCGGGCTATTTTCTGGCCACCGGCCTTCCGACCGAACGTCCGTCGGTTGCCGGACTTGTCGCCCTGCCCGGCGGTTCGGGCGCGGTGCAGGCGGGGGATGTGATCCTTGCCATCGACGGGCGCGAGACGCCGGACTGGAAGTCGATTGATGCCTTTGCCGACGACCTGCCCGCGACGCCGGTCCTGACCTACCGCGTCGATCGCGGCGGGGCGGTGCAAGAGGTTCAGGGCCCCGCCCTGCAGCCGCCGCGCATCGCGGGGATTCAGCCCGCGAGTGCGGCGTTCGAGGCCGGGTTGCAGGTCGGTGACGTGATCGCCTCGATCAACGGCCAGCCAATTGCCACCTTTGACGAGATCAAGACAACGGTCGAGCGGACACAAGGCCAACCGCTGGACCTGCTGGTCTGGCGGGCCGGTGCGACGTCGAAGGTCACGCTGACACCCCGCGTCACCGATGTGCCCAAGTCCAGCGGCGGCTTTGAAAAGCGCTATCTGATCGGGCTGTTCGGCGATCTGTTCTTTACGCCCCAGACAAGGTCGGCGTCGCTGCGTGAAGCGGTGACGGGGGCGGCCGGATCGGTCTGGTATGTGGCCAGTTCCTCGATCTCGGGGCTGGCGCATGTTGTCGCAGGCAAGATTTCCACCTGCAACGTCGGCGGCGCGGTCGGGATTGCCAAGGCGTCGGGTTTTGCCGCCTCGCAGGGCCTGTCGGACTTCATCTGGTTCATCGCGGTCCTGTCAACGGCCGTGGGCCTGCTGAACCTTTTCCCGATTCCCGTGCTGGATGGCGGTCATCTGCTGTTTCATGCCTACGAATGGGCGACCGGGCGGCCCTTGCCCGACAAGGTGCTGAACGTCGCCTTCAGCATCGGCCTGTTCATCGTCGTCGGCTTCATGATTTTCGGCCTGACGAACGATCTGACCTGCCCCTGAGCGCGGGCCTGCGCGGCACGGGGCCGAGATGCCGCGCTTCTGCCCTAATCCAGCCACAAAGCCTGCCTAGGCTGATCCCGAACCGATGCTGGCGGAGGCAGAGATGCAGGCGATCACGAATGGATACCGGGGCCTCAGCCTGATGGTCCAGCTTGGTGCCGACCGTATCCTTGTACCTCTGGCGATCGCGCTCAGCCTGTCGCTGGCGGCGGGCGTCGTTCACCAGATACTCAACGCCGAACCGGTGATTTCGCCGGCGTTCTTCTGAATACCGCGCTGGCGAAAGCCGGCGGATTTCTGCGACTGCACCCCCCGGCGCGACCCTGAAAAGGGCCGCGCCGGTCCTTTGACAAGGCCCCCCAATCCCGCTAGTCAGGACAGAGAAAAAAATCGTACCGGCGGGGTAGAGTGATGAACGGGCAGGGCAGGCTTGGTGGCGGCAAGGCGAAGGGTCGCGGGCTTCTGACGGGCACGGCGATCTGTACCGCCCTGTTCCTGTCGGTTGCCGGTTTTGCAGTGAATGCAGCGGTTTACACCTTTTCCAGCGTCAAGGTCGAAGGCAACAGCCTGGTTGACCCGGGGACGATCCTGTCGTTCGCGAAAATCCCCAAGGGGCAGGAGGTCAGCGACGGCCAGCTGAACGACGCCGTGCAGCGCCTGACCGACTCAGGCCTGTTCGCCTCGGTCGATCTGGTGCCGTCGGGCGGCACGCTGATCATCAAGGTTGTGGAAAACCCGACGATCAATGTCGTCGGCTTTGAAGGCAACCGAAAGATCAAGGACGAGGATATCGCCGCGATCATCAAGTCGCAGTCGCGCCGGGTCTATTCGGCCGCGCAGGCCGAGGCCGATGCCGCCGCGATCACCGAGGCCTATGCCGGCCTGAACCGCCTGGCCGCCCGGGTCGAACCGCGCGTCATCGACCGGGGCGAAGGCAAGGTCGATCTGGTGTTCGAGATCCGCGAAGGCAAGGTGACCGAGGTCGAGCGCCTGTCCTTTACCGGCAACCGCGCCTTCTCGGACCGCCGTCTGCGGCAGGTTCTGGGAACCAAGCAGGCGGGCCTGTTCCGCCAGATCATCCAGCGCGACACGTTCGTTCCCGACCGGACCGAGGCCGACAAGAAGATGCTGGTCGACTTCTACCGCTCGCGCGGGTTCATCGACGCCAGCGTCACCGGCGTCTCGTCCGAATTCGCGTCCGAGCGGGACGGGTTCTTCCTGACCTTCGCGATCAACGAGGGGCTGAAATATTCGTTCGACGACGTCAGCGTCGTCAGCGAGTACGAAGGCGTCGACGCGGCCGAGTTCCGCGATCAGGTCCGCATCCGCAAGGGCGTCGCCTATTCGCCGGTGGCCGTCGACACGACGATTGCCCGGATGGAGAATCTGGCCGTCAAGAAGGGCCTCGATTTCCTGGCGGTCGAGCCGCGGATCGTCCGCGACGAGGCGACCCAGACGCTGGACGTGGTCTTCGTGCTGACCAAGGGCGCGCGGGTTTTTGTCGAGCGGATCGACGTCGAAGGCAATGCCACCACGCTGGACAAGGTGGTCCGCCGCCAGTTCCGCACGGTCGAAGGCGACCCCTTCAGCCCGCGCGAAATCCGCCAGAGCGCGGAACGGATCCGGGCGCTTGGCTATTTCGGCAATGCCGACGTCAATGCCCGCAGCGGCAGCTCGGAAGATCAGGTCATCGTCGACGTCAACGTCGAGGAAAAGCCGACGGGCTCGCTCAGCTTTGGCGCGTCCTATTCGGTGTCGGACGGGGTTGGCCTGAACGTCGGCCTGACGGAATCGAACTTTCTGGGGCGCGGCCAGTTTATCAGCATCAAGCTGGGCACCACCGCCGACAACAAGGACAGCGGCATCACCTTCATCGAGCCGCAGCTTCTGGACCGCGACCTGAAGCTGAAGCTGTCGGCCTGGTACAATACGTCCGACAATGCCAATGCGCTCTATTCGACCAAGCGGCTCGGCTTCTCGCCCTCGCTTGAATTCCCGCTGGCGGAACGGACCCGGCTGGAACTGCGCTACAAAGTCTCCAGCGACGAGCTTTCCGGCGTCAGCACCAATTCCTCGACCATCCTTCAGGCCGAGGCGGCGCGCGGGTCCGAAGTGACCAGCGCGCTTGGATATACGTTCAGCTTCGACACGCAGAAGTCCGAAACCGACCCGACCTCGCGCCTGTCGCTGAGCTTTGGCCAGGACTTCGCCGGGCTTGGCGGCGACATCCAGTCGATCACCACGACCGCGGCCGCCAAGTACCAGAAAAAGGCCTTCAACGAGGAGGTCACATTCCGCGCCGAGTTTGACGCGGGCGTGGTCATGGCGACCGGCAGCGACAGCCGGCTGGTCGACCGGTTCACCGGCAAGGGCAAAATCCGCGGGTTCGAGACGAACGGCATCGGGCCGCGCGATCTGACAGCGGTCAACCGGGACGCGCTTGGCGGCAACCTGTTCGCCGCCGCGCGGTTCGAGGCCGAATTCCCGGTGGGTCTGCCGGAAGAGTATGGCATCACCGGCGGCGTCTTTGCCGACATCGGTTCGGTCTGGGGCCTCGACAGCCCCGGCACGGTCGATGACGCCATGCATCTGCGGTCATCCATCGGTGTGTCGGTCTTCTGGAACTCCGGCATCGGGCCGCTGCGCTTCAACTTCTCGAAGGCGATCCAGAAGCAAAGCTATGACAAGGAACAAAGCTTCGACTTCACGATCTCGACCGAGTTCTGATGAAACGGCAGGCGGTGGCGTTACTGGTCGGGCTTGGTCTCTGGGCCATTGCGCCGGGCCTTGCCGCGCAGGAAAGCGCCGCCTCGCCGGTTCTGACGGTCGATCAGGACCGGCTGTTTGCCGAGTCGCTGTGGGGCAAGCGGGTCCTGGGCGAGCTTGACGCGGCCTCGGCCGCCCTTCTGGCCGAAAACCGCAAGATCGAAGCCAGCCTGACCGCCGAAGAAACTGCCCTGACCGCCAAACGGCCGACGATGGCGGCGACCGCGTTTCGTGAACTGGCCGACGAGTTCGACGCACGGGTGACCGGCATCCGCAAGGCGCAGGACAGCAAGGGCCATGACCTTGGCGTCCGCCGCGACGCCGACCGCAAGCGGTTCTTCGAGGCGGCGGTTCCGGTGATGGTCGAGGTGCTGAACGCGCGCGGCGCCTTTGCTATTCTGGACGGGCGGGCGGTGATCCTGTCGGTCAAGGCGATCGACGCGACCGATGACATGCGCCGGGCGATCGACGCACAGCTCGGCGACGGCAGCAACGCCGCGCCCTGACGCGCGACCCTGTCGCGCTTGCCAGCCCCGGCCCATCTTGCTAGCAAGGCCAAAGGGCACAACCCGCACCGGAAGGGAACCGCAGATGACGAGCCGCGATACGACCGAAGCCGATATCCATCTGATTCAGCGGATCATTCCCCATCGCTATCCGTTCCTGCTGATCGACAAGGTCATCAACATCGTCGCCGACAAGAGCTGCGTCGGCATCAAGAACGTCACCTACAACGAGCCGCATTTTCAGGGCCACTTCCCGCAAAAGCCGATCATGCCCGGCGTCACCATCGTCGAGGCGATGGCCCAGGCCTCGGCCGTGCTGGTCGGCCTGTCGCTTGAGGTCGTGGACCGCGATCTTCTGACCTATTTCATGTCGATCGACGCCTGCAAGTTCCGCCGCATGGTGGTGCCGGGCGACGTTCTGGAACTGCACATGACCGTGCGGCGCGGCGGCGGCAAGATCTGGAAGTTCCACGGCGAGGCCAGGGTCGGCAGCCAGCTGGCCTGCGAGGCGGACATCACCGCGATGATGGATCTCAGGGACTGAGCCGATGGCCATCGACGAAAGCGCCTCTGTCCACCCTTCGGCGGTGATCGACCCCGGGGCCGTGATCGGCGCGGGCGCCAGCGTCGGACCGTTTTGCGTCATCGGCCCCGAGGTGGTGCTCGGCCCCGGCGTCATTCTGAAAAGCCATGTCGTGCTGGCGGGCCGGACCGAGATCGGCGAAGGCACGGTGGTCTTTCCCTTTGCCTGCCTCGGCGAGGTGCCGCAGGACCTGAAGTTTCGCGGCGAAAAGACCCGGCTGATCATCGGCGCCCGCAACCGCATCCGCGAAGGCGTGACGATGAACCCGGGAACCGAGGGCGGCGGCGGCGTGACGCGGATCGGCGACGACGGGCTTTTCATGGCCAACTGCCATGTCGCCCATGATTGCCAGATCGGCAACCGGGTCATTCTGGTGAACAACGTCGCCATCGCCGGCCATTGCCAGCTTGAGGATGACGTGATCGTCGGCGGCCTGTCGGGGGTCCACCAGTTCGTCCGCATCGGCCGGGGCGCGATGATCGGCGCGGTGACGATGGTGACGGCCGATGTCATCCCGCACGGGCTGGTGCAGGGGCCGCGCGGCGTCCTCGACGGGCTGAACCTTGTCGGGCTGAAGCGCCGGGGCGCCGGGCGCGCCGACATTCAGGCGCTTCGCGGCCTTCTCGACGGTCTTGGCGGCGGCGCCTTCCGCGACAATGCCCGCGCCCGCGCCGATCAGGGCAGCGACAATGACTATGTGCGCGAGGTTCTGGAGTTCATCCTCGGCCCGTCCGACCGATCCTTCCTCGCGCCAAGATGAGCCGCGTCGCGCTGATCGCGGGGCAGGGCGCCCTGCCGGCGCATCTGGCGGCAGGGCTTGCGGCCAGGGGCCAGCCGTTCCTTCTGGCCGAGATGGAGGGGTTTCCGGCCGACCTGCCGGGGGTCACGCCGCTGCGCTTCCGGCTGGAACGGCTGGTGCCGTTCCTCGACCATCTGGCGGATCAGGGCGTGACCGAGATCGTCCTCGCCGGTGCGGTTCGCCGCCCGAGGCTGGAACCTGAACTCTTCGACGCCCGCACCGCCACGCTGGTTCCGCGTTTCCTGACCGCGCTCCAGTCCGGCGATGACGCCGCCTTGCGTCTGGTGATCGGCATATTCGAGGAATGGGGCTTCACCGTCCGGGGCGCGCATGAAATCGCGCCCGACCTTCTGCCCCCCGCCGGTGTGGCCACAGCCGCCGCCCCGGCCCCCGGCGATCAGGCCGCCGCCGCCCTGGGCGAGGCGGCCGTCGCCGCCATGGGCCGCGCCGATCTCGGCCAGGCCTGTGTCGTCAGCGCCGACCGCGTCGTCGCCCGCGAAGACGCGACCGGCACCGACGCCATGCTCGGCGCGCTGCCCGCCGATCCCGGTCAGCGCCGCCTGCTTTTCAAGGCGCCAAAGCCCGGGCAGGACCGCCGCGCCGACCTGCCGGTCATCGGCCCCGGAACCGCCGCCCGCGCCGCCGCCGCCGGTCTGGCCGGGATCGTCATCGAGGCGGGCGGCGTCATGCTCCTTGACCCCGCGCCGACGCTTCAGGCGCTTGACGCGGCCGGACTGTTTCTCTGGGTGCGCCCCCCCGGCGGGCAGCGATGAACCTCTTTCTGATCGCGGGCGAACCTTCGGGCGACGCGCTCGGTGCCGCGCTGATGGCCGGGCTGAAACGCCTTGCCCCTGCGGTCCGCTTTCACGGCATCGGCGGCCCGCTGATGGAGGCCGAGGGCCTGACAAGCCGCTTCCCGATGGAGGAGCTGGCGGTGATGGGCCTTCTCGAGGTGCTGCCGAAATATCTCCACCTCAAGGCCCGCATCGCCGAGACCGCCGCCGCCGTGGCCGACCTGGCCCCCGACGCGCTGATCACCATCGACAGCCCGGATTTCTGCCTGCGCGTCGCCCGTGCCGCCCGTGCCCGGCGCCCCGGCCTGCGCACCATCCATTACGTCGCCCCGACCGTCTGGGCCTGGCGCCCCGGCCGCGCCGCCCGCATGGCGCCGGTCATCGACCATGTGCTGGCGCTTTTCCCGTTCGAGCCGCCCTACATGACCGCCGCCGGGATGAGCGCCGATTTCGTCGGCCATCCGGTCGTGACCCAACCCCTCGCCACCCCGGCCGAAGCCGCGGCCTTCCGCGAGGCTCATGCCATCGGCCCCGACCAGCCGCTCCTGCTCTGCCTGCCCGGATCGCGCCGGGGCGAGGTTTCGCGGCTGATGCCCCGCTTTCAGGCGGCGATCGCCATGCTCCGCGCCCGCCACCCCGGCCTCAGGACCGTGATCCCGACCGTGCGCGGCGTGGCGCCCATGGTCGGCAGCCAGGCCGCCCGCTGGGATGATCCGCCGCTGATCCTGACCGGGGCGGCCGAAAAACGCGCGGCCTTCGCCGCCGCCAGCCTCGCCCTTGCCGCCTCGGGCACCGTCAGCCTTGAACTTGCCGCCAACCGCATTCCGATGGTCATCGCCCATGACTTCAACCGGCTGACCTGGTGGCTGATGAAGCGCGCGGCCCTGATCGACACGGTGACGCTGGTCAACATCGTCTCGGAAACCCGCGCTGTCCCCGAATTTCTCGGCCCCGCCTGCCGTCCTGCGCCCATCGCCGAGGCCCTTGACCAACTCATCCGAACCCCCGGCGCCCAGATCGCCGCCGCCGACCTGACCATGGACCGCCTCGGCCGCGGCGGCCCCGATCCGGGCCTGCGCGCCGCGCAGTCCGTCCTCGCCCATCTCTCATTTTCTGTCTGAAAATATCCCCGGGGGGTGCGGGGGGCAGGCCGCCCCCCGCGGGTTCTG
>CAZORV010000021.1:0-2350 GCA_964582215.1 uncultured Frigidibacter sp. | reverse complement strand
GGGGGGGGGGGGGCGCCCCCCCCCCCCCCCCCCCCCCCTGGTTCAGGTCAGGACGGGCATCGAAAAAGGCTCACTGCCCCCTGCGGATCCAGCCCCCGCCCAGCACCCGGCTTGTCCCGGTCTCATAGAACACGCAAGCCTGCCCGGCGCTGACCCCGTCCTCGGGGTCCAGAAGTTCGACCGTCGCCTCGCGCGCCGACAGCGGCCGCAGAACCGCCGGGCGCGGCGGCCTGGTCGAGCGGATCCGGACCGAGACCGGCCATTCCGCCGCGCTGTCAAAGCCCGCATCCCCAAGCCAGTTCACCTCGCCCAGCATCAACATCCTCGTCGCCAGCGCCGCCTTCGGCCCGACGATCACCTGCCGCGTCGCGGGGTCCAGCCGGACGACATACAGGGGATCGCCCGTCCCCCCGACCCCGATCCCGCGCCGTTGGCCGATCGTGTAATGGATGACGCCCGGATGGGTGCCCATGACCCGGCCGTCCAGATGGACGATCTCGCCGGGGTCCGCTGCACCCGGGCGCAGCTTTTCGATCACGCTGGCGTAATTGCCGTTGGGCACAAAACAGATGTCCTGACTGTCGGGCTTGTCCGCGACGCTCAGCCCGTATTTCGCCGCCAGCGCCCGGGTCTCGGCCTTGGATTCCAGATGGCCCAGGGGGAAGCGCAGGAAGGCCAGCTGTTCGGGCGTGGTCGAGAACAGGAAATAGCTCTGGTCGCGGTTCGGGTCGGCGGCCGCATGAAGTTCCGGCCCCGCCGCGCCGAGCTTTCGCCGGATATAATGGCCCGTCGCCATGCAGTCGGCGTCAAGATCGCGCGCCGTGGCGAGCAGGTCCCTGAACTTCACCCGTTCATTGCAGCGGATGCAGGGCACCGGCGTCGCCCCGGCGAGATAGGCGTCGGCAAATTCCTCGATCACCGCCTCGCGGAACATGTTCTCATAGTCGAGCACGTAATGCGCAAAGCCCATCGCCTCGGCGACGCGGCGGGCGTCGTGAATGTCCTGACCGGCGCAGCAGGCGCCCTTTTTGGCCAGCGCCGCGCCATGGTCGTAAAGCTGCAGCGTCACGCCGACGACGTCGTAGCCCTCATCCTTCAGCATCGCCGCCACGACCGAACTGTCGACCCCGCCCGACATGGCGACGACGACCCGGGTATCAGCGGGGGCCTTGGGCAGGCCAAGCGAATTGAGGGGGGCGTCTTTCATCGGGAACTCTCTGACAGATCGGCAGGAATATAGGAAAATTCGATCCACTCACAAGGCCGGGTTTCACCTGCCGTTAAACCTGATCCGCCAGTCTTGCCGGCGGTGAAGGAAAGGGGTGACGGATGTTTCTGAAAAAGATCGAGGGGCCGCGGGCGGTGACGCTGCCCGACGGCACCATCATGACCCGTGCCGACCTGCCGTCGGCCGAGACCCGGCGCTGGGTTGCCAGCCGCAAGATCCGCGTCGTCCGGGCGGTGGCTTGCGGTCTGATCGGCCTGAAAGAGGCGCTGCAGCGCTATGGCCTGTCGGAAGAAGAGTTCGAGATCTGGCGCCATGCGGTCGAACTTGATGGCGAAAAGGCACTGAAGGTCACAGCAATACAAAAATATCGCCAACTTTAGGTTGTATTTGCCTGCTCCAATGAACCGGTAACGGGTGATTAACCATTTAAGCCCAGAGTTACCGTAATGAATCGTTTAACGCGGAGCGCGGCGAATGAGAATTTTACTGGTAGAAGACGATCCGACAACGTCGCGCAGCATCGAACTGATGCTGACCCATGCCAATCTGAACGTCTATTGCACCGACCTCGGTGAGGAGGGGATCGATCTTGCCAAGCTTTATGATTACGACCTCATCCTGCTGGATCTCAATCTGCCGGACATGAATGGCCATGACGTCCTGCGCCAGCTGCGCCTTGCCCGGATCAATACCCCGATCCTGATCCTGTCGGGTGCCGACGATACCGAAAGCAAGATCCGCGGCTTCGGCTTTGGTGCCGACGATTACATGACCAAACCCTTCCACCGCGAGGAACTGGTCGCGCGCATCCATGCGATCATCCGCCGGTCCAAGGGCCATGCCCAGTCGGTGATCCGCACCGGCCATATCAATGTCAATCTCGACGCCAAGACCGTCGATGTCGACGGGCTGCCGGTGCATCTGACCGGCAAGGAATATCAGATGCTGGAACTGCTCAGCCTGCGCAAGGGCACGACGCTGACCAAGGAAATGTTCCTGAACCATCTTTACGGCGGCATGGACGAGCCGGAACTGAAGATCATCGACGTCTTCATCTGCAAGCTTCGCAAGAAGCTGGCCGAGGCGACGGGCGGCGACAATTACATCGAGACCGTGTGGGGC
>CAZORV010000020.1:19331-24817 GCA_964582215.1 uncultured Frigidibacter sp. | reverse complement strand
GCCCGTCGCGTCCTGATGGACGGCGACAAGGCAGGGCACGCCGCCGCCCTTGGTATATTCGCCGCGCACCGTATGGCCGGGGCCCTTGGGTGCCATCATGATGACGTCGACGCCGGGCTTCGGCTCGATCAGGCCGAAATGCACGTTCAGGCCATGGGCGAAAGCGATGGCGGCACCCTCGCGCAGGTTGTCATGGACGTATTTCTTGTAGGTCGCGGCCTGCAGTTTGTCCGGCATGGTGAACATGATCACGTCGCACCATTTGGCGGCTTCGGCGATGCCCATCACCTTCAGCCCCTCGGCTTCGCATTTCTTGGCCGAGGGCGAGCCTTCGCGAAGCGCGATCACCACGTTCTTGGCCCCCGAATCGCGCAGGTTCAGCGCATGGGCATGGCCCTGGCTGCCATAGCCGAGGATGGCGACCTTCTTGTCCTTGATCAGGTTGATGTCGCAGTCACGGTCGTAATAAACGCGCATGGGCGTGCTCCCTTTCATGTGATGGGCGCAGCATAGGGGTGTTGCCGCGAATTCACGTGCATTCTTTGATGAAATTGCCTATTTTCATAAAAAATCATTCTCAGATGGCAGTTATCAGAAAAATATCATGCAGATCGACGACGCCGACCGCCGCATCCTGCGCCAGCTGATGGCCGAACCGGCCCTGGCCACGGCCGATCTTGCCGACCGGGCGGGGGTGACGGCGGCCACCGCCTGGCGGCGGCTGGAACGCCTCACGGCGGCCGGGGTGATCCGGGGACGGCATGCGGTGATCGACTGGCGGGCGCTGGGCTGGGCGGTCGAGGTGTCCTTGCGCTTCACCCTCGACAAGACCAACCCGCGCGCCTTTGACGAGTTCCTGGAGGCGGCGCGGCGGGTGCCCGAGGTGATCGAGATCCAGACCTTTCTCGGCCGGGTCGATGTCCGGCTGAACGTGATTGCCCGCGACATGGCGCATTATCAGGCGATCTACCGCGAGCGGATCCTGACCCTGCCGCATATTGCCGATATCGAGGCCCTGATGCTGGTCTCGACCATCAAGGACGGGGGCAGCCTGCCGCTATGATCGCAGTTGATGACCAGGACCGCGCCATCCTGCGCGCGCTTGCCGCCGATGCGACGCAGGGCGCGGGCGCCATCGGCCGGGCGCTTGGCCTGTCGCAGCCCGCGACATGGCGGCGGATCCGGCGGCTGGCCGAGGCGGGGGTGATCCGGGGTGAACGGCTGGACGTTGACGCCGCCGCGCTCGGGTTCGGGGTGACGGTGTTTCTGGGAGTGAAGCTTGCCACCAAGGGCCGCGTCAGCCTTGAGGATTTCGAGCGCGCAGCGACGGCGATCCCCGAGGTGCAGACGGTGCAGCATATGCTCGGCCTTTACGACTACCGCCTGCGTGTCACCGCCCGCGATCTGGCGGATTTCGAGCGGGTTCTGCGGCGGCGGATCATGACCTTGCCCGGGGTCGGCGATGTCGAGGCCAACGTGCTGCTGAGCGAGGAGCGGCGGCCGGGGCCGATCGGATAGCCGGGGCCAGGGCCGGTGCGCGCGGCGTCCCGGCTAGGTGCGCCCTGTCCCGAGGCCCGCCTTCATCAATGCGCGCCGGACCGGGCTGGCGGAATAAAGCGCGTTCAGCGCGCCGGCCCTGAGGTCGCGCAGCGGCGCCGCCTTCAGCATCGAGGCGCGGTTCAGCAGATCGATCCCGGCAACCCGGGCACGGACATCCGCCCAGCGGCGGCGGTGATAGCTTTCGGTCATGGCGCGGTCGCCCAGACGGTCCGGCGCCGCGCGGGCAAGGTCGAGCAGGCAGGCAAGATCGGCCAGCGACATGTTCAGCCCCTGCGCGCCGATCGGCGGCACCACATGGGCCGCCTCGGCCATCAGAACGGTCCGTTCGGCCGACAGGCGCGTCGCATGCTGGCTGATGATCGGCCAGAGGCTGCGGCGGGTGGCCAGGGTCAGCGGGCCGTAAAGGCCGCTGCTTCGTTCGGTCATCGCCGCCTCGAACGCGGGCACCGGCAGGGCCGCCAGCCGCGCGGCCAGGGCGCCCTCCTCCATCCAGACGATGGCCGAGGAGGGCCGTCCCTCGCGGTCGGGCAAGGGCACAAGGGTGAAAGGGCCGCCCGACCGGTGAACCTCGGTCGAGATATTGTCGTGGGGCCGTTCGTGCGTCACGGCAAAGGCCAGCGCCTTCTGGCCGTAGCGGCGGGTCTCGACCGCGATGTTCAGCGCCTGGCGCACCGGGCTGTCACGCCCGTCGGCGGCCACCAGCAGCCGCGCGGCAACGGCGCTGCCGTCCGAAAGCGTCACCAATGCCGCGCCCTCGCGCGTCAGCACGCCCCGGGTGGCGAGACCGGGGCGAAAGCTGACATTGGGCAGTTCGGCCAGCCGCGCCACCATTTCCCGGCGCAACAGCCAGTTGGGCAGGTTCCAGCCAAAGGGCTGGTCCGACAGTTCGGCGGCGGTGAAGTCCCTGATCAGGCGCGGTTCCGGCCGCGCCCCGCCCGCGTCGACGATCCGCATCACCTGAAGGGCCGCGGCATGCGGGGCAAGACGCGGCCAGAGGCCCGCGTCCATCAGCAATTGCCGGGCCGGTTGCAGAAAGGCGGTGGTGCGCAGGTCGGCCTTTTCGTCGCGGTCATCGGTGACCGGGGCGGCGGGGTCGACGCAGATGACCGTGAAGCCCAGGGCCCCGAAGGCCGCCGCCGCCGTCAGGCCGGCAACGCCGCCGCCGGAAATCAGGATGTCGGTCGGTTCGCGGATCATGGGGCCATCCTAGCGCGGGCCGGGCGGCGGCGCCAGACCGGCGTCGGCCGGCCGGGCCCGGGGCTTACCAGTCCCGGGTGATACGGACGTCAATCCCCGGATCGACGGCCCGCAAAAGGCCCGCAACCGCGACCGGCAGCATGGCGTCGGCGGCCCCGGGTTCGCGGGTCATCGGCAGAAAGACCGGCTTGCCAAGCAGAAGATGCAAGCGCGTCGCGCAGTCCTGTTTGCTCCAGCGCGCGATGGTCTGGCGGAGATCGTCGATCTGCGCGATGCCCGCCCCGTCCGGCTTGTCCGCGAACCTGACCCGAAGCTCGGTGCAGCGGGCCAGCGCCGCCGCGTCGAAAGCCGACGGCGCGTCGGCGGCGATTTCGGTGACGCTTCGGCAATGGCCCGCGGCAAGCGGCGGACCAAGCCAGCCCTGCCCATTGCCGTCATGCGGTGCGAGGCGCGGCAGGATCGCGTCCAGCGCGGCATGATCGTAGGGTTTCTTGTCTTTGGCCAGAAGGGCGCCGGGAACCATGTCGGTATGACGGCGGCGGCGATTGTCGCGGATCGCGGCGCCGGTTCCGTCCGGCCCGCCCTGCTGCCAGCCGCTGAGCGCACGGTCGATCACCCAGCGCATATGTTCAAGGTCCGCGGCATCCTGCAGCGCCCCTTGCGGATCGTTGACGCCGAGCGCCTTCAGGATATCCTCGGCCGTCAGGTTCCGGACGGCGGCCCGGTCGACGGTCAGGCGCGGCAGCGTGCCGTTTGCGGCGCCGCGCCAGTCCAGCCCCAGATCGGACAGCTTCCCGGCAAGGCTGCGCACCAGCCGGCGATTGGCCTCCTTGACGTTTTCGGGCAGCCGGTCCCAGGGGCCGTCGAACTGCGCCTCGGGGCGGCTTGCGCCACGCGCGGCGGTGCTGCCGATCCGTGCATAAGCCGAATGCACCATCCTGGCCAGCCAGTCGGGCTCTTGGGACAGAAGGTCCGCCGTCCGGAAGACCTGCTGAAGGTTGCCGAAGGCCTCGGCCAGGCCCAGCCGCGCGCCGTGATGGCTCGTGTCGCGGGGCAGGGGGGTCTGGCGCAGCTGCACGAACAGGGCGGGCGGCGCGCTGGTCCGCTGCAACAGCGCGGCTTCCAGGCGCAGGGCAAGCGACAGGTTGGTCTGATCCTCGGGCGCGCAGAACACCCAGGCGGTTGCTTTCGCAAGGGGCCGGTCCAGCGCATCCAGTTCGGCGCAATCGGTCAGGTCGGTCGTGGCCAGATCAAACTGCCGGACCTCGATCAGGGGCGGGCCTTCGAACCCGGCCGGGGTGCCCTGACTTAGGCTGTCGAGGCTTTGGTCGAAAAGACGCGGGTAGCGCGCCTTGAGCCTTGTCCTGACAGCGTCCGGGTCGGGGTCAAGGAAGGTCAGGCGCGGGGGCTTCAGATCGGTTGCATAGGCCGAAAGCAGCGCTTCCTCGAGGATTGCCTCGCCGTCATCGCCCGCGCCGACGATGACAAGATGGACGCGGCGCTGGCGATGGTCGCGGGCGCGGCGGGCAAGGCCGCTGCGGGTCACGAAATCCTGCGCGGTCAGGCGCGAAAGGTTGAAGGTCTGGAAGTTGCCGCCAAGGATCGCGGCGCTGTCGCGCGCCTCGGTCAGGTCACCGGCAAGGCGCAGGTCGCCGACATGGGCGCAGAGCGCGGGCGCGCTTCGGGGGGCAGGGTCGGACGCGGGGCCGGGCCGCGCGGTTGCCAGCGCGGTGGCGACCTCGATGTTCAGCGTGTCGGACCCGGCGGCGACGAAGATCTTTTCGGCCCGGTCAAGGCGAAGGCGACCGATCAGCGCCGGGTCGCGGATGTCGCCTTCGATCAACAGCACGTCCGCCGCCGCGGCTGCGCGGCGATCGGCCCCGGTGACGCTGCGATCGACCGCCGTGATCACCACACGGTCGCGGAACCCGCCCCGGTTGGCCTCGGGGCGGTTGACCAGGGCGGCGGCGATGGCGCGGTTGACCTGGCCAAAGCCCAGCAGCACCTGCCGGCGTGCGAACCGCGATTGCCAGTACAGCCACAGGCTGTCGGATATCCGCGCCGTCAGGATCAGCAGCACCGCAAAAAAGGTGCAGCCTGCGGCAAGGAAGCGGGCGGTCTGGATTTGCCAGTTGACGGCCGGCGGCGCCGTGCAGGGTCCGGGCTCGCAGGCCCCGCCGGGCATGTCGAAGTTCAGGCCGAAGGTCTGGATCGTGCGATAAAGGGCGTCAAGCCCCCGGTATCCCCACCCGCCCTCGCCACCATTGACCTGCCAGAAGCCGGTGCTGCCAAGGATGACAATCCCCAGAACCGCGCAGGTCGCGGCCGGGGCCCTGTGGCAGAGCAGACGGTTGATGAACCTTGCGATCACGGGCGGGTCTCCTTGGTCACAATCCCTCGGGCCGCGGCAGACCGGCCTCGTCAAAGACCGAGGCCAGCCGGGCGCGGATGTCGGCTTCGGGCAGTTCGAGGGCGATCAGGATGGCGATGTAAACGACGAAGGCGAACTCCAGCTTCGGATGCTGATGCCCGGTTTCGCGAAGAAACCCCAGCAGGATCAGCAGCGCGCGGCGGAACATCGGCTCGGCGTCGCGTCGGCGGTCGGTATACAGCAGGAGGCTCGCCAGATTGTTCAGGCGGGTTGCAACGTCGGGATGGTTCGGCCCAAGGCTTACTTCGGTGATCTGAAGTGCGCGGCGGAACATCGGCTCGGCCTCGGGAATGCGGTT
>CAZORV010000020.1:14169-19231 GCA_964582215.1 uncultured Frigidibacter sp. | reverse complement strand
CTTCGGTGATCTGAAGTGCGCGGCGGAACATCGGCTCGGCCTCGGGAATGCGGTTGGTGGCCTGCAGCACGAGTGCCAGATTGTTGAGGTCTGCGGCAACCTTGGGGTGGGTCGACCCACGGCTCGCTTCATCGATTGCCAGTGCGCGGCGGAACATCGGCTCGGCCTCGGGAATGCGGTTGGTATCCTGCAGCAGGCCCGCCAGATTGTTGAGGCAGGTCGCAAACTCGGGTTGGTCCGGCCCAAGGCTCGCTTCGGTGATCTGCAGTGCGCGGCGGAACATCGGCTCGGCCTCGGGAATGCGGTTGGTGGCCTGCAGCAGGCCCGCCAGATTGTTGAGCTCTGCGGCAACCTTGGGATCGGTCGGCCCAAGGCTCGCTTCATCGATTGCCAGTGCGCGGCGGAACGTCCCTTCCGCCTCGGGAATGCGGTTGGTATCCCACAGCAGGACCGCCAGATTGTTGAGGCAGGTCGCAAACTCGGGATGGTCCGGCCCGAGGCCCGCTTCATTGATCTGCAGTGCGCGGCGGAACAGGGGCTCGGCAGCGGCATAGCGCGCCTGGCCCTTTGCGAGGGCGCCGAGGGTGCCCAATATCCTTGCCAGCGGCAGTCCGGCGCTGTCGGGAAGGTGGTTGGCGAGTGTCGTGAGATGCGGGGCGAGCGGCAGAAGCCCTGGCCAGGTGCGGACGTCGCCCGCATGCAGGTCGGGCAGCGCGGCCGCCATCAGGTCCAGACAGGCCCCTTGCGTCGGGCCATGATCGGTCAGGTGGTCGCGGGTCACCTGGCTGACCAGGCCGTGAAGGGTGAAGGTCGGGCTGTCGTCGTCGCGGGTGACCATCGAATAGCGCGCCAGTTCATCCAGCGCGTCGCGGCGGCCCCGGGCGGCGGCCTCGTCGTCGCCCGCGATCACGTCGAGCAGGCTTTCGGGGATCGGCGCGGTCGAGAGAAGCGACAGCAGGTCCAGAAGCGCGCGCGCGGGCGGCGAAAGCTGTCCGATCGTCGTCAGCCATGTTGCCGCGACCGACAGCGGATAGCCGGTCTGGCGCGCAGCGCTGTGGGCGATCAGCGCGGTCCTGTTCCGGGCCCACTCGGCGCGGTAGGCGGCAAAGCTGCAGCGGCGGCTGTTGATATAGGCGGCGGCCTGAACCAGCATCAGCGACAGGCAGCCAAGGTCATCGGCCAGAAGCGCGGCCGCCGCACGAGGGCCGGGGCCGGGATCCGGCCCCGCGGTCGGCTCGGGTCGGCGCTGCGGCGTGGCGTCGATCAGCAGATCCGTCGCAGCCTCGGCCGACAGCAGGTCCAGCGGCAGCGGCGTGACATGCGGCCCCCAGACGGACAGGCGGCTGGTGATCAGGATATGGCCGCCGCTCAGCCGGTGTGCCAACGCTTCGGCCGCCTCGGCCGCCGCCTCGGTATCGACGTTGTCGAGGATCAGGAACCAGCGCGGGTGGGTTGAGAGCCATCTGATCGCGGCGGCGGCGCGGGCCGCCTCTTCGGTCAGGCGATCCTCATCCAGATCCAGCACCGAAGGGCCGATCAGGCCCGACAGGCCCGCCTGAATCTCTTCGGGCGACCTGGCGGAAATGAACAAGAGTGCGCTGTAGTCGTCGGCCTTGGCCAGGGCGAATTCCACCGCAGCGCGGGTCTTGCCAATGCCGCCCAGCCCGTGCATGGCGCTGGTGATCGCCGTGACATTGGCCCGCCGCCCGAACGAGGCCGCGAGGCGCGCCATGAATTCCCCGCGCCCCCTGAAGCGCGCGCCGATCGTGCCGAGCGGCAGGTTGCGCGGCTGGACCCGGATGGCCGCCGGCCAGTCCTGCATCAGCACATGGGCGCTCAGCGCATCGGCCGAGGCAAACGGCTGGTACAGAACGCCGGTGCCATGGGTCTGGTCAAAAAGGTGGTGCAGCCATCGGGCCTGCAGCGCGCTGTCGTCGCCGGGCGCGGCGGCCCCGTCCGGCGCGAAGTCCGGATCGGGGCGGTGGTAGGTGACGCGGCCGCCAAGATGGTGGCGGGCGAAGATCACCTCCCACTGGGTGTAAGAGGCGCGGGTCATGCCCTCGGGCAGCAGGCGGCGATATTCGTCGCGCACGGCAGACTCCGGCGGCAGGACGCCACAATGGGCGCCCACCAGCGCCACGACACGATCGCAGCCCTCGATTTCACCCTGCAGCTGGTCAAGCAGGGTCTCATAGCCCAGTTCCGGCCGAAACGACCTTTGCACCCGGACCGTCAGCCCCTTGCCTTGCAGCATATCGGCCAGATGATCCCGGGCCGCCCGGAACTCGCTGGTTACCGCAGAGACAAAAACGCGAGTCAATGGCCGCCCCGATCAATCTGGACGCAGGCTGGCATCCGCAGCCCATTCCGTCAAACAAGATCGCCACGCGCCCGGCAAATCGCCCGATCACCGGGCGGGAACGACCCCGGGGTCAGGCCTGACCGGGGCGGGGGGCCGCAGGTGAACGACCTGAGCCAGGACATGGTCGCCCCTACGCCCGGTCCGGCACGCCAGACGCCGGACGCCCGGCGGGCGGCGGTGGTCGCGGCCGCCTATGCCCCGTCTTTCCGCGCCTGTCGCAATAGCCGCCGGACAAGGTCGGCGTCCAGCGCCTCGTCGGCTTTGGTGCGGGCAGGCCCTGCCGGATCAGGGCGCAGATAGAAGCGCAGCGGCGGGCGCGGCGGCGGCATCGGGTCGCGGTCGGGGTCGTAAAGCGGGTTCAGGTCGAACATGCCTGCGAATGCCGGGTCGCTGCGATAATCGGGCCGCTTGGCGATGATCGCCTCGTCCCCGGCGATCTGCAGCAGCATCTCGTCCGGGTCGAGGTCCAGCACGCTTTCGGCGCCGGCAAAGCCGACAAGGTCCGACATCGACTGTGCCGCGACCCGGTTGTTGGCGCCAAAGGCCTGCAGCACGCGGCAGTTGTTCACCATGGTCTGCCAGTCGGCGGGGTAAAGCTGGTGAAGTTGCGTGGCGTCCTGCCAGAAGCTCCAGGTTTGCAGCCCGTAGCCGCGCAGCAGCGTCAGCGCCTGACGCAGTTGCGACAGCGGGCCGAGCTGCGCCGCCTCGTCCAGGATGAACAGGGTCGACAGGTCCGGCTTGCGCCGCCGCCGCAGGATCGCCGAGATCAGCACCGAAATCCACAGCCGCAGCAACCGGCCATGGCTTTCCAGCATCGAGGGCGGCAGGACGATATAGATCGCCAGAGGCGTGCCGCGCGTCACGTCGTCAAGATCGAAGGTCGAGTCGCGGACGGTGCGCTGCACCAGCGGGCCGCGAATGAAATCAATGCCTTCCTGCGCAAAGGCCAGAATGCCGCCCAGCGTCTCGTTGGCGGCGATCGCCAGATTCTCGGCGATCTGGCGGACCTCGGGGTGGCGCGAGGCGCGCATCAGCCGGGCGAGCGTGCCCGGATTGGCGGCCGCCGCATTGATCAGCCGCCGCACCTCGGTCAGTCCCTTCGGCTTGAGATCGGGGTCGGTCGCCACCAGCAGGATCAGCCCGGTCAGCAGCTGCCGCGCCCGGCTGACCCAGAAGGCCGAGTTCTGGCTTGGCATGTCGGGCAACAGGGCCAGCGCCAGCATCACCGCATCATCGACGCCAGAGGGGCTGTCGGCCACGACCAGATCAAGAGGGTCAAGCCGGTCGCCCTGATCGGTCACCGTTCCCATCGGGTCAAGGATCACCACCCGCTGCCCCATCTCGCGCCGTCGCCGGGCGGTGATGGCGGCATTCTCGCCCTTGGGGTCGATCACGATCACCGACCCCGGGAACCGCAGCAGGGCCGGAACGATGGCCCCCACGCCCTTGCCCGCACCGGTCGGGGCGATGGTGATCAGATGGCCTTCGCCCTCCAGCAGGATCGGGTCGATATAGCCGGTTCTTGGCGTCTTGGTCGGGTCGCCGAAGCCGAAGCCGATGGGGCGGCGCAGATGTTCGGTCTCCATCGACCAGCCGACCAGGATACCGTCGCCGTCAAGCCGGTCGGGCATTTTCAGTGACAGGGCAAGGGCGCTGGGGTCAAAGGGCATGGCGGATCATCCCGGCGGAAAACGGTAGATGCCGCGATAGCGGCGCGGGCGGAGGTCCGGGCATTCGGCGACCTGCTGATCCTCGACCATCCGGACCATGCCGTTGGCAGGCACCTCGAACGTCGCGCGGAACAGGTTGCCGCTGTAAAGCACGACGGCGTTGATCCGCCAGTTGCCATCGCTCTGGCTGACGTCGGGCGGGTTGATCAGGGCGGCGAGCCTGTCCCTTTCGTCGGCCGCAAGGTCTTCACCGAAGTCGAGGTCGGCCAGGCTGTCGGTCACCAGGAACGGCGAGCCCTCGCCCCGGATGAAGGCGCAGAAGAACCGCAGATAGGCAAGGGCGAGGTCGGGGGTCGAGAGGTCAAGTCCTTCGGCATTGCGCAGGTGGATCGGCGGTGCGGTCCCGTCCAGCCACAGCACGCCGCTGGCGCCGAGGATCGCCGAGGCGATGGCCGCCGGGCCGGTCTCGCCCTCGGGCGGGTCGACCTGCAGGTCCAGCAGCAGGGTCTCGTGGTAAAAGGGCAGGGCGGCCGCCCGCATCTGCCGCAGCGGATGCCGTCCGGAAAAGGCGCCCATCTCCATCCCGTCGTCAACCCGGTCCAGCCGCGCCAGAACGGCGACGGCCTCGTCGCCGGTCACCGGAAACCAGTCAAGCGGCAGGGGCGGCCGGTCGGCCCAGCGATCGGTCCAGTGCGCGTCGGCGGCGGTCATGGCGGGAAACCTCCTTGGTATGGCGGGGTCGGGGGCAGCGGGCGAAAAGCGCGGCTGCAATTGCTGATGAAGGGCGCGGAGTTGCGGGTCGACCGCGCGGCCCCCCGCGATCATCCGGTCGATCAGGCCGAAGGCCGCGCGGAAATGTCCGGCGGCCCGGGCCGCGTCACGGCCTTCGCTGATCTGGCCGAGCTTGGCGTGCGACACCACAAGATCGCGCAGCGCCTGCCCGGACTGCGGATTGTCGCGGGCGAGCTTTTGGCGCGTCGCAAGGCTCGCCTGATAGAGGCCCAGCGCCGCCTCGGCATCGCCGGGCTGG
>CAZORV010000020.1:4166-14069 GCA_964582215.1 uncultured Frigidibacter sp. | reverse complement strand
CGTCGCAAGGCTCGCCTGATAGAGGCCCAGCGCCGCCTCGGCATCGCCGGGCTGGCCGCGCGTGCTGAGGACATTGCCGAGCCTTTCCTGCGAGACGCTCAGATCGCGCAGCGCCTGCCCCGACTGCGGATTGTCGCGGGCGAGCTTTTGGCACGTCGCAAGGCTCGCCTGATACAGGCCCAGCGCCGCCTCGGCATCGCCGGGCTGGCCGCGCGCGCTGAGGAAATCGCCGAGCGTGTTCTGCGAGACGCTCAGATCGCGCAGCGCTTCCCCAGACTCCGGATTGTCGCGGGCGAGCTTTTCGGCAGTCGCAAGGCTCGCCTGATACAGGCCCAGCGCCGCCTCGGCATCGCCGGGCTGGTTGCGTTGCAAGGAGAGTTGGCCAAAGTCCAGCTGGATCGTCGAGAGCAGCCGTGCCGTTTTGGCCGCGCCCGCCTGATCCGGCACGAGTCCCTTTGCAACGCCAAGGGCCGTTTCGATCAGGTCGAGGGCCCTGGTCAGGTTGCCCACGGTGCCTTCCGCCTGCGCGAGAATGCCGAGGGATTTGGCGGCGTTGAACGAGGGTTGCCGGTGGGCCAGATGGCGGGTCAGATCGGTCAGGTCGGGCAGTGCGGCAAGGATGGCCGGGTCGTGCCGCCAGGCTTGTTCAAACGCCGCCGTCGCGTCATTCAGGAAATCATCCATCCGCTGCCGCAAGGCTGCGCCCCTCTCGCCGGTCAGGCCCGCCGTCAGATGCGCCGCGATGTCCCGGTGCAGGCGGCGTGCGGGCAGGCGCGGCGGGGTCGGGTCGGTGCGGATCAGCAGGCGGCGGCCGTCGAGGGTGGACAGAAGATCATGCCAGGCGCCGTCTTGGGCCAGTTCGGGGTGGTCGATGACCGCGATCTGCCGCAGCCAGTCCTGCACCACGCCTTCGGCCGGGAACATCGCCGCGCATTCCAGCACCCGTTTCGCCGCCTCGGCGATGGTCGCATGGTCGCCGATCGGTTCGGTCAGGCTTTTCAGCGTGTCTTCGACAATCCAGGACAGGCGGCTGCCACGCCCGCTGGCGCGCAGCTGCGCGGCCTCGCTGTCGGTGGCGCTGTCGAGCGCGAAGACGCCCGATTTCCGCAGGTCCTGCAGCATCTCCTCCATCGCCATGCCGGGGGTGAAGCCGGTGTCGGCGGCCCGCCCGGCGCGATAGCGCAGGCTGACCCGCGCCGCCAGTATGTCGACCAGCAGCGTCATGCCGCCGGCCAGCTCCAGCATGGCCCTGGCCACAACCTCGTCCGGCCCGGACAGGCGCGTCCTGTTGATCGTGCGGAAATATTCGCGCAACAGCGCCATACGGTCGGCGAAGGGCAGATCGTCGACGGGAACCGGCGTCAGCCGGCTTTGCGCGCCCAGCGACGGCAGGTCCATCCGCGTCGTCGCCACAAGGACGATCTGGTTGGGCACACAGTTCACATCGCTGATGTCGATCTCGTTCAGGAACCCGGGTTCGCTGACATTGTCGAGCACGATCAGCGTCCGCGCACCGATCCCGTCCGGAAACGGGGTCTTGCGGTCGGCAGCCCATGTCGTCTTCAGCGCCTCTGCCGTCGCGGCGCGTTTGCGGACAAGGTGGCGAACATGGGCCGCGACCGCATTTTTGCCCTGCAGCTTTTTTTCCTCCTCGGTCAGCTCGTAACCCGCCTGTCGCGGCAGATCGGCAAAGGCATCGGCCAGCGAACGCCTGCCCTCGCAATTCAGGAACCAGCGGCCGCCCGCGGCGTAAACGGCGGCAAAGGCATGGGCATATTGCACCGAAAGCGCCGTCTTGCCCTGGCCGCCCAACCCGTGGACCGCCGCGATGACGCCGAATTTGTCGCGCATGACGGCGTCATGGAGCGCGGTGATCTCGCGTTCCCGCCCGACGAACTTGTCATAGCTGGTCCCGAGGTTCTGTTGACCGTCAGCGAGGGTCGCGAGGTAGACCTGATCAAGCCGTTCGTTGATCTGGCGGTTCAGGGTGCGGATCGACCCGACCAGCCGGTCGCGATGCCCGGCCTTTATCGCGTCAAGACGGTCGGCAACATCGCTTTGCAGCAGTTCGAGGATCAGATCACGCGAATCACGGATCGCCCGGATGTCGACCGTTTCGTGATCCTGCAGGCTTCGCAGCCGCGCGACCGTGGCGGCGACGTCAGAGTCCGCCGGCAGCGGCGCCTCCGGGTCCTCCAGCGCGGGGACGGTGGCGACATAGATCTTCTTGACCCCGTCGCCGCCGCGGGCATTGGGATGCATGAAGCGCAGATATTCCTGAAACTCGCGGATGCAATATTTGCTTTTCAGGTAGTTGGGCGAGACGAAGGCCAGAAACACGACGGCATTGCGCACGCCTTCGGTCAGCCGGTCTTCCCAGCGGTCATTGGGTTTCAGTGCGCGCTTGTCGAGAAAGACCCGGAGCGGCGACGGCGCGACCGCACCATAATCCTCGATCAGGCGGAGGCGGAAGGCGTCGACCCAGCTGACCTGCGCGTGATCTTCGACTTCCCAATCGTTGCTGTCGTCCGCGCGCGCGTAGGAAATGAACAGATCCCATTTCTCGTCTGCGGGCATAACGAACTTTCATTTTAATGGATTCAATCTTTCGAGAATGGCGTCAGCCGTCAAGTCTGTCCGGCCGGTGGCGGGGTCTAGAACCAGCACCGGCAGGCCCGATGCCCGCGCTTTGGTCACCATGTCCGCCGTCCCGCCCGCCCCGCGTGAGGGCGAGCCGTCCCAGAGGGCCACAAGCATGTCCGCACCCGCCAGAATCGCCTCGCCTGCCGGGCCATAGTCCAGGGCAACGGGCTCGGCGGGCAGGGCCGGCGGGCCGAAGGCGCGGGTGATGGCCGCATGCGCGGCGGGGGCGGGCAGCGGCGGCGGCCGGTCGGACGGCAGCCATCGGGCCGGCAGGGTCCGAAGCCGGTCGACCCCCGCCAGAACCCCGCGCCAGTGGGCGATCATCCGGGCACTGGCCGGTGCCGCGCGCGGCGGGGCAGCGGTCAGCGCGTAGTCGGGGACAGCCAGCGCGATGAACTGCGGCAAGGGACAGGGCAGGACCGCCTCGACCGTCCAGGGCAGGCCGTCGGCCTTGCAGCGCCGCGCCGCCGCCACGGCCATCTGGTCGGCGCCCAGGGCAAGGCCGGTGACCAGCGTCGCGGGCGCCCCGGCGGCAAGGGCGCGCAACAGGGCCGCCAGTGCGGCGCCGAGGTCGGGCCCGGGTCGCGGACCCGCCGCCCGGGCCAGGGCGGCCGGCCGTTGCCCGGCCACTGCAAGCCGGCGTCCGGCCGGACCATTGCGGGCGCCCTGCGACGAATGGCCTGTCGCGTTCCGGGGTGGCTCAACGATCATCCCGGGGCCTGTCCGGCTTCGCCAGATCGAAAAGCCTGCCCACAAGCGCAACATCCTCGGGCGCGGGTTCGGGGGTCAGCAACGGCAGCAAGGCCGAATGCCCACCGGAATGCGCAATAAGCCTCGCCGTCGCCCCGGTCCTGGTCCGCGCCGTCAGGTCGGCGCGCCCGCAGAGCGCCCGCACGACGGCCTCGTGGCCCTTCTGCGCGGCGAGGTGAAGGGGGGTCCATTGCTTGGCCTCGCGCGCGTCGACGTCGGCGCGCGTCATCAGCAGCCGCACGACGGCCTCGTGGCCATTCTGCGCGGCGAGGTGAAGGGGGGTCCATTGCTTGGCCCCGCGCGCGTCGACTTCGGCGCGTGCCATCAGCAGTTGCACCACCGCCTGGTGGCCGTTCGAGGCGGCGAGGTGGAGAGGCGTCCACGCATTGGCCTCGCGCGCGTCGACGTCGGCGCGCGCCATCAGCAGCTGCACCACCGCCTCGTGGCCGTTTGCGGCGGCGAGGTGGAGAGGCGTCCACGCATTGGCCTCGCGCGCGTTGACGTCGGCGCGTGTCATCAGCCGCCGTACCACCGCCTCATGGCCATTCTGCGCGGCGAAGTGAAGGGGGGTCCATTGCTCGGCTTGGCGCGCGTTGACGTCGGCGCGCGTCATCAGCAGCTGCACCACCGCCTCATGGCCGTTCGAGGCCGCGGCATGCAGAGCTGTCCATCCATTGGCTTCCGGCGCGTCGACGTCCGACTTTGGCAGCAACAGTTCGACAGCAGAAAGGTTGCCGGTAGCGGCAGCGTAGTGCAGAGGCCTCTGGCCGTCGTGCCTTTTAATGTCGACCGTTGCGCCTTGGCTGAGTAGCCAGGAGACATCGGCCCCGCTGCCCCAGGCCGCCGCGCCATGCAGCGCCGTACCGCCGGACGTCGTTGAGACATGGCGAACGACGCTGCCGCGCCCCTCCGGACCCGCCTGTTCCAGGGCGTCGATCCAGACGGCAGAAAGTTCGGGATCAAGCGCAAATGCAACGCTGAACCGCGAGCCGCCGTCGGACCGCTGGAACCTGTCGGTTCGGGTAAATTGCCTGGCGGCATTCACAAGGCAGGCGCGGAAGAAGGGCAGCGGCAAAAGGTCGGGATCGTCCTTCCAGGCGAACCAGAGATCTTCGATCCGATCAAGATCCTCGGCCTCGGTGATCAGCCCCCCGACCTGCTCCGGCCGCCATCGTTCGGCCTTTTGCTCTGTCTCGGCAAGCGTCTGCTGATGCTGGCGGTTCCGGCCGTACCAGCCGGCCGCCCGTTCCCAGCCGTCGATGATCGCGGCATGGGTCAGGCGCAGGGTTCCGGGCGTGGGCTCGAACAGGAACCGCGTGCGTTTCAGGGCGCTGACCAGGGCCGGTGCGGCGCGGGCCGCCGGATGGTCGGTCGCGCAACTGCGCAGGTCAATATGCGTCCCGCCGCCGACGCGCGTCACCACCAGGTGGCGCATCAGCCGGTCGAGCCTTGCCGTCTCGGCCATGTCGTTTCCGCGCGCAAGCTCTTTCCACATCCGCTCGCCCAGCTGATCGAGAACCGACTTCAGGGTCAGGCCCTGGCCTTTCGGTTCTGTTTCAGCGGTGCCAGGGCCGGTGTTCGTCAGGTTGCGTGGCAATTCGGCCATCAGTGCCGACAGCAGCGGCAGGATCGGACCGGGATCTGCCTTTTTCGTCAGTTCAATGGCCTCTTTGGTCAGGTCATCGATCACGGTTGCGGGCAGGTCGAAGGCCTTGGCTGATTTCGCGATGAGCCCGCGCAGTTCCTCCGGCCCCGGCGGCATCAGCGTTTCCACCGGTGGCGTGAAACCGGGAACCGTCTCGTGCAAAAGGCCGATCTGGGCGGTCGGTATGGTCAGAACCGACCAAAGCAGCCCGGCATCGGCAAGGGCGGTCACATCGGCAAGCAGGGATTGCAGCCGGGCCTTCGCGGTGGGATCCTCGCAGGCGCGCACCAGCGCATCGTCCAGCTGATCCAGCCCGAGGAACAGGCGGGCGCGATGCTCGCCGACCTTCGGCTGACGGTCGAGACGGGTCCTGAGCGCCGCTTTCAGCTTTCCAAGCCGGAGTTCGGGGCGAAAATCCTCAAGGCGGTCGATCCCGTCGAAAAGACCCTGTCCGAGCGCGACCTCGATCTTTCCTGCAAGCGCCAGCAGCGGGTCGGCGTCGAGCAGCGACCCGACCGGCGTATCGATGCATTGGAATGGACCATGGCTGTCGGCATGGAGCCCTTTGGCAAGGCGACCGATCAGGCCCGCGCGCAGGACCGACGACTTGCCCTCGCCGGACCGGCCGGCGAGCAGAAGGACGGGCGGCTTGCCGGCGGTGTCACAACTGAGCCTGCCGAGCCTGTCGAGGATTTGCTCAATCGCGTTGTCCCGGCCGTACAGAATGTCGCTGTCCGCCGGGTTATAGGAAAACAGGCCTTTCGGCTCGTGCCGGCGGGTTTGCCTGGGTGCGCCGAGCAAGGCCGGCAGGTGGTCGTCAAAAAGGCTTCTGAGGGCCGCCCAGCTGTCGGTTGCGCCGTCGGGCTGCGGACCGAAACAATGGTAGCCGCGCTGGCCTTCGCGGAAGAAGCGGCTGTTCAGGGCGTCAAGGGTTTCGATCTGGCTATAATATTCCGTCGCTTTGTCGCGCCGAGGCACTGGCAGACCTTGGAACAGTAACCTGTACCAGTCGCCGAATCCGTACTGCCGCTCATCGGCGGACAAATGCTGGTCGGCGAACCGGGCCTTGTCGACTTTGTGGTAGCAAACCAGTTTGCGCGGCGACGCGGCCGGCTGTGGACCATAGGCGGCGTCGATCAGCTCGAAGATCGTTCCGGTGATCGCGATCGGCCCGTGCCCGTCGCCCGACGCCTCCAGCCAGTCGGGCCTTGGCAGATCGCCCGGCCAGGGAAAGTCCGCTGGCAGGGGTTCGCCCGCCCGCTCTCCGAACAGGCAGATAACAAGGCCGCACAGCGGGTCGCTGGGCCGGCGGATCATTTCCTGCCAGGGCTTCGTCTGCCACACGATGTCGGATCGTGCCCAATGGTAGACATCCCAGCCGGCGCCGCTGGGCAGGCGGGCGTTGATGGCGGCGACGGCGGCCCGGACCACGGGAACGGCGGCGGCCATGTCGCGTGAACAGGACACGAAAATCGTCTTGCGCGTGAATCTCGGGTCGCTCATACCGGCAGGCTAGCGGCGGGAATTCCGTCTGGGAAGAATTTTTGCCATGGATCCCGGGCGACCCGCCGCCGCGGGCAACTCTCTTGTCAGGTCACGTCGCAGGGCTTAGGGTCCGGCGCCGGTCCGACGGTTGGCCGAACGGAGAGCGCATGCAGAAAGACGCCTATACGCTGATCCTCGAGGCGATCGAGGCCGGGGATTACCGGCCCGGGGCGCGGCTGGTGGAATCTGATCTGGCCGACCGGTTCGGCGTGTCGCGGACGCCGGTGCGCGAGGCTTTGCAGCGGCTCGAGACGCAAGGGATGCTGGCGCGGGACGGGCGGTCGCTGATCGTCGCCTCGCTTGACCACAATCAGCTGGCCGAGCTTTACGTCGTGCGGGCCGAGCTTGAGGGTCTGGCCGCGCGGCTGGCAGCCAAGCATGCGAGCCCGGAAGAGGTGCGGGTCCTGCGCGACATGGTGGCGCAGGATCAGGCGCATGTCGCCGACCCCGAGGCGCTGTCGCGGTCGAACAAGCGCTTCCACCGCCAGATCCATCTTGCCTCGCACAACCGTCATCTGGTGCAGCAGCTGGAACTGGTCCACCGGTCGATGGCGCTGCTGGCGACGACCTCGCTGGCGGCCGAGGGGCGGGGGGCGGCGGCCCTGGCCGAACATGCGGCGATCGTGGCGGCCATCGCGGCGGGTGACGCCGACCTCGCGGCATCGACGGTCAGGGCGCATATTTCAAAAGCCTTCGAAACAAGGCTGAAACTCGATGCCGGGGCGACGAAGCGGCGGGACGAGGGCTGAGGGGCGGCGGACCTCGGGCAGCGGCGCCAGAAGGCGCGGGGCCGGGTGCGACCAGAGTTGCGGCCGTGCCGGGCGCAGCGGTTCGGCGATGCTGATCGGACGGGGCAGCGGGTTGGTCAGGATCAGGACCGGCAGCGGCGGCAGGGGGGCGACCTCGTCGATGACGCCGTGGCTGGTCTTGTCCCAGAAGAAAGGCGCGCGCACGGCCTCCCACAGCGCCTTGTACGAGGCGAGCGCGCCAAGCGGAAAGTAGAAGTGCAGGGTCGGCACGAAGGGCATGAGGTGCCGGTGCGCCCGGCCCCGCACCGCCCAGAGGCCGACGGTGATGTTCAGCGCCTCGGACAGGGCGAAAAGCAGGCCGAGGCCGGCGACCGCAGCGGGCGGCAGCTGGCCCTTCAGCGGATGGTCGAACCCGAGCGCGATGGCCCAGAAGCTCCAGAGCACGGGCGCCAGCAGATATTGCGACAGGGTGCCGAAATAGAGGATCTGGACACCGATGAAGCGTCGCGGACCGAGCTGCCGCCAGAGAAGGCCGGGGTCGCGCATATGGACGGCCCAGGTCATCGCATAGCCCTTCAGCCAGCGCGACCTCTGGCGGATCCAGGGCAGGGCACGGCTGTTCGGTTCTTCCTCGGTCACGGTGGCGACCAGTTCGGTCCGGTAGCCGTGGCGGGCAAGGCGCAGGCCAAGATCGGCATCCTCGGTCACGTTGTGGGCGTCCCAGCCGCCCAGTTCCTCAAGCGCCGCGCGGCGGAAGAACAGGGTGGTGCCGCCCAGGGGCACGACAAGGCCCAGACGCGCGATGCCGGGCAGCATGACCCGGAACCAGCTGGCATATTCGATGGCAAAGCAGCGGGTCAGCCAGTTGTGGCGGGCATTGTAGAAATCGAGAATGCCCTGCAGGCAGGCGACGTCAGGCCCGCGTTCGTGAAAGCGCCGGACGATGGCGCGCAGCTGGCCGGGGTCGGGGGCGTCTTCGGCATCATAGACGCCGATGATCGACCCGCGGCAGAAATCGAGCGCATAGTTCAGGGCGCGGGGCTTGGTGCGGATCGGCCCGTGCGGGACGGTGATGATCCGCATCCAGCCGGGCAGGCTGCGCCCGGTCAGGGCGGCGCGGGTCTGGTGATCCTCTTCCTCGACGATCAGCAGGATGTCGAGCAGTTCCTCGGGGTAGCCGAGCTGCCCGAGGCGGCGGATCAGGCGGGGGGCGATGTCATCCTCGTGGAACAGCGGCACCATGACCGAGATGACGGGCAGACGGGCGATGGCGGGGACCGGCCCGGCGGCGGCTGCCCTGCGCTGGTGCGACAGTTCCGAGGCAAAGGCCGCGACCTTCAGCGCCGTGCAAAGCGCCACGGTCAGGACGGCCCACAGAAACAGCGGCAGAAAGGCCAGCCCGGGCGAGATCAGCGCCAGCGCGCCGAGCGACAGCAACAGGCCAAGCCCCAGCCGGGCGGCGGTGCGGCCGTCCAGCGTGCGGCAGCTTTCCTCGGGCGCGGTCCGGGTCTCGGCCCGGCGGATCAGCGCCGTCTGGCGCGCGGCAAGGATCGCCGCATGGATGGCGCGTTCGGGGGCCAGCGCCATGATCACCGGACCGTACCCCGCCGGCAGGTCGCGGCGCAGGCGCGCAAAGCCGTCAGGCCGCGCGGTTGCGATCACCGTCGCCGCCCCGACCCGCCGCCAGGGCAGGACAGCGTGCTTCAGGCAGAAATCGGCGCCCAGCGCATCGACCAGCCGTGCGTCCGGCGCCTCGGCCACCGGGTCGAGGACGCGCGCACCCCATTGATGCGCCAGCGCCGTCATCAGCCGCGTCTCGGTCACCCAGCCGCGCGCCAGAAGGATATCGCCAAGCCGCACATCCTGCCGGTCGCGCAGTGCCAGCGCCCGAAGCATATGTTCGGGCGCCACCGCCTTCATGTCCATCAGGATCTGGCCGAGCGGCCGTCGCGGCCGGTCGGCGGGCCGGGCCGGGGTCCGGGCTTCGCGCGGGGGCAGGCCGGTGACGCCGACGAAATCGGCGGTCACAAGCTGCAGGTGGCTGGAACTGGCGGCGGGCATCGGCGATCCGGGGGCGTCTCTTCCCGCCAGACTTCCGCACTCCTGGTTAATCGCGCGTTAAGAAAGCCCGGGACGCCGCGAATATCGCGCCGTCCGGGGTCCCGGTCCGCGTCAGTTGGTGCTGCGGGCGCGCATGGCGTCGGCAAACCGCTCGAACAGGTAGAAGCTGTCTTGCGGGCCGGGGCTGGCCTCGGGGTGGTATTGCACCGAAAAGACCGGCCGGTCGGCCATGCGGATGCCGCAGTTCGACCCGTCGAACAGGCTGACATGGGTTTCCACCACGCCTGCGGGCAGGGTCTGGCTGTCGACGGCAAAGCCGTGATTCATCGAGGTGATCTCGACCTTGCCGCTTTCCAGATCCTTGACCGGGTGGTTGGCGCCATGGTGGCCGTGGTTCATCTTGATGGTCTTTGCGCCCAATGCCAGCGCCAGCATCTGGTGGCCGAGGCAGATGCCGAAGACCGGCACGTCATGGCGGAGCACGCCCTGGATCATCGGCACCGCATAGGC
>CAZORV010000020.1:0-4156 GCA_964582215.1 uncultured Frigidibacter sp. | reverse complement strand
CCGGGGCCGTTCGACAGGAAGACCCCGTCCGGGCGATGTGCCATGACTTCGTCCGCCGTCGCGGTCGCGGGCAGGACGGTCACGTCGCACCCGACCGAGGCGAGGCAGCGCAGGATATTGCGCTTGGCGCCGTAGTCGAGCGCCACGACACGGAAGCCGTCGCCCTGACGCGCGCCATAGCCCGCGGGCCAGGCCCAGCGCGTTTCGTTCCAGCGGTAGCTTTGGGCGCAGGTCACTTCCTTTGCCAGGTCAAGCCCGACCAGCCCCGACCAGCTGCGGGCTTTTTTCACCAGCGCCGCCAGATCGAACCTGCCGTCCGGGTCATGGGCCAGCGCCACATGGGGCGCGCCCTGCTGGCGGATCGCGCGGGTCAGGCGGCGTGTGTCAAGGCCGCCGATGCCGATCCGGCCCTTCTTCACCAGCCAGCCGACCAGATGTTCGGCGGCACGCCAGTTCGACGGCTCGGTCGGGTCCCACTTCACCACCATCCCGGCGGCGACGGGTTCGGCGGTCTCGTCATCTTCGGGGGTGACGCCGACATTGCCGACATGGGGGAAGGTGAAGGTGACGACCTGGCCCGCGTAGGACGGGTCGGTCATGATCTCCTGATAGCCGGTCATGGCGGTGTTGAAGACCAGTTCGGCGACCGTCTCGCCCACGGCGCCGAACCCCTGCCCGTAAAAGACGGTGCCGTCGGCCAGCGCAAGGCATGCGGTGGGCTTCTGGGCGGCTTCCCCGGTCATGGCGCGACTCCCGATGTGCAAAATCCGCCGGAACCTAAGGGCGGGGGCGCGCAGGGTCAAGGGCACATATGGTTGTGCGGCGACCGGCGGGGCGCTATCAGTCTGGCATCAACGGGAGAGACGGTATGGACCTGCGCGACAAGATCAATGCGGCGCTGAAGGAGGCGATGCGGGCCAAGGATGCGGGGCGCCTGTCGACGCTGCGGCTGATGAGTTCGGCCTTCAAGGACCGCGAGATCGAATTGCGGGCGACGGGGGGCGTGCTGGACGAGCCGATGATGCTGCAGGCGCTGGGCAAGATGGTCAAGCAGCGTCAGGAAAGCGCGCGGGTCTACGAGACGGGCGGGCGGCCGGAACTGGCGGCAAAGGAGCTGGCCGAGATCGCGGTGATCGAGGGGTTCTTGCCGCAGCAGCTGACCGGCGAGGCGGTCACGGCGGCGATCACGGCGGCGGTGGCCGAGACGGGCGCCACATCGATCAAGGACATGGGCCGGGTGATGGCGGCGCTGAAGGCGAACTACACCGGCCAGATGGATTTCGGCGCGGTGGGCGCGCTGATCAAGGCGCGGCTGGGCTGAGGCGCCTTGGGGCGGAGGCCCCGGATCAGGTCCGGGGCCGCGTGGGACCGTGGCTGCGCGGCGTATCTGCGGGTACTCTGCCGGGTAGGCCGTCGGCAATGGCGGGCCGACGCCGGCCCTGGTCGTGAGGGGTTGAGCCGGCCACGCGGCGGTGCGGCGGGGTGAGCGGGGCCGCTCTTCCGCCGGACGATCGGCTGGTCCCGGCCAGCCCCGGCGTCGGGGGAAGCGATAGCGACGCCTCAGTAGGCAGGGGCAGGTGACCCTGCCGCGTGGGAACCCTGCCACCGGAACCGCCCGGTCGCCCCAGGCGAGCGGGCAGCGCCTGCCCCTCCCGGGGGCTGGCGCTGCCCTCTGTTGCGAGAAGCTGAGGCGGTCCCCGGGGCGGCGTTCCCACATGAGCGGGGCTGCTCTTCCACTGGAAGATCAGCTGGTCCCGCTCAGCCCGGCGTTGGAGGAAGGGTCAGCGGCGCCTCGGTCGGCAGGGGCAAGCGAGCCTGCCGTCTCGCACCATTCCCACCTACACTGCCCGGTCGCCCGAGGCCCCCGGGCAGCGCCTGCCCCTGCGGGGGCTGGCACTGCCCTCTGTTGGCGCGGGTTGAAGCGGTCCCCGGGGCGCCGTTCCACACCAGCGGGGCCGCCCTTCCACAGGAAGATCAGCCTTTTCCGCTCAGCCCGGCGGTTGCGGGGCAGACTGCGCGGCCCCATTCGGCAGGGGCAAGTGACCTTGCCGCCACCCGCCATTCCCACCCGCGCTGCCCGCTGTCGTCGCATGCTGAGGTGGTCCCCGGGGCAGCGTTCCCACATGAGCGGGGCCGCCCTTCCACAGGAGGATCAGCCGAACCCGCGCGGCCTGGCGTCTTGCGGAAGGGCGCAAGCGGTCCCGATCGGCGCCCGCCGAAACAGCGGGCCGCGCCGGTACGGCCTGTGGCGGGTTGACGTCGGGTGGCCGCGGTCGGGCCGTGGCGGGTCGAGGGATACCTGCCGGGCTGCCCGGACCTGCGCGGGGCGGCGAAATGGCTGACGGGCGCGGGGTCACCCGTTCGGCCTAGGGATCGAGCTGGTGGTGGCCCCGGTCGTCAGGTGACGGTCGCCACCGCCGCGCCCTGACCGCCGCGCCCCGACTGGCGGTCGATGCGGGCGGCCAGTTCGACGGCGAGGGCCTTGCGTTCCTCCTCGGTCAGGAAGGCGCCAAGCTCGACCTCGCGGCCGTCGCCGCGCAGCGTCAGGTAATGGGGCACGGGGCCACTGGTCGCATACAGCGACAGCCGCACCCAGTAGGGGTTCGCCTGCCAGCGCCTCTCGGCCCGGCCGGGGCTGGTCTGCACCAGGCTGATGCGGGCCTTGTCGAAGGTCAGCAGTTCGGTCACGTCGCGGTCGCGGCTGTTGCGCACCAGCGCCAACCAGATGGCGGCGATGGCGACCAGCGCAAAGGCCAGAATGATCCAAAGCGCCCCGTGGCCCAGCAGTGACAGCAGCGGCACGGCCATCAGCGCGGCCGTCACCGAGATGAACAGCACAAAACCGCGCGCGCCGAGCGAGCGGTGGGGCCAGAGGCGAAGCGCCTCTTTGCCGGGTTCGGTGGGCAGCCATTCATAGGGCATGGCGCGACTCTAACCAGGCGCGCGGCGATGAAAAGCCCCGCCGCCGGGGGCGGGGCGGATGGCCGCAGGGTGGATCAGCCGGGAACGAGCGAGAGGAACCGGTCGAAGGCGCCAGCATAGCCTGCCGGGTCTGCGGCGAAGGATTGCAGATGGTCGGCCCCGGTCCAGAAGGTCGCGGTGGGCGCGGTGCGGGCGGCGGCAAGCGCTGCGGACGGCGCGAAGGGCACGATCCGGTCGCCGCGCCCGTGGGCCAGGAACAGCGGGCCGGGGTAGACGGCGAAGGCGGCGGCGGTCTCGGCGCCGGCAAGGTCAAGGCCGGTGGTCAGCGGCAGAAGGCGGCGGGCGACCCGTGCTGCGCCGCCGGGGAAGGGCAGGCCGGTCGCGGCCGAGACATGGCCGATGACGGCGGCAAAGCTGATCGCCGGGCTGTCGAGGGCGATGGCGCCGACAGCGTCGGCCTGTGGGCTTTGCCGCAGGAACTGGCCAAGGATCGCGCCCCCCATCGATTCGGCGACGATCAGCAACGGGGAACCGGCCCCGGCGCGTGCCCGCATCAGGGTGACGGCCGCGTCCAGATCCTGCCATTCCGTCAGGCCAAAGGCATAAAGCCCGTCAGGCGCTGCGGGTGCGCCGGGGTCGTTGCGGTAGCTGATCAGGAGGACATTGTAGCCCGCCCGGTGCAGCAGGCCAAGATGGCGATAGCCATCCTCGCGCGCGCCGGCGATGCCGTGGACATAGATGGCGTTGCGCGTCGTGCCCGTCGGGCCGGGCACCAGCCAGGCCGGGGCGGGGCCAAGCGGGGTCGGGACGGTGACGGTTTCAAACGGCAGCGACAGCGCCGCCATCGGGTCGCCGCGATAGCCGAGGGTCATCGGATCGCCGGGCGCCTCCCCGGCGCCGAGCGCGGCGGCAAGCTGCCCGACCGTCAGCACCCGCGTCGCGATGCGTGTCAGGAAAAGACCGCTGGCCAGAAGATAAAGCCCGGCCGCCAGCAGAAGGAAAAGCGGCAGACGTCGGATGCCTGTCATGGCCTGGTGCCCTTCGCTTGCGGACCGGAATGACAACAGCCCCGGATCGCTCCGGGGCTGCGGGTTTGGCTTCAGGTGCGGACCATCCGCCTAGTGGGCGTGGGAATGATCCCAGTCCGACTGTTTCGGCAGCTGCTCGAACGTATGTTCCGGCGGCGGGCAGGGCAGGGTCCATTCCAGCGTGTCGGCATATTCGTTCCAGTAAT
>CAZORV010000019.1:19026-25372 GCA_964582215.1 uncultured Frigidibacter sp. | reverse complement strand
CAGGGATCCCTTATCCCGGAGCGCCCGCGCTTGTCCATCGGCCGAGGTCCGGAGAGGTCCGGAGAGGGTTCGGCCGCCGATCGGCGCGAGGTGGCGCCACGAATTTCCGGCGTCCTTTCAGCCGGATGGCGCGGGGAGCGCGGCGCGGCGCGAAAGCCACAGCGTTTACCATTCGGTAAGATTCATTACCGGACAAATTGACTCGATCCCCGCCGTCCGGATACTCGTCATCCGGGGGATGAGGGGTTTATCCATGCTATCCAGAGTGAAACCGTGCCTCGGCGCGGCCGTGACGGCCGTGGCCCTGACGATGACGATGACGATCGCCTCCGCGGCGACCGTAAGCCTGTCCTTCGACAAGTTCACCCGAAGCCAGCTCCCCGTCGCCCAGACGGCCCTGGCGAGCTACGAGGGGAACCTCGAGCTCAAGGCCGTCGAGACCTTCAACGGCTACAAGGCCTGGGACGGGAAGAGCGGCACCGCCAGCCCGAAGAACACCAAGGTCGGCAGCTTCTCCGCCTTCGGCGGCGCCGGCAGCGGCCACTCGAAGGTCGGCGACGGCGGCGCGCTGCAGGTGCGCAACGATCCGACCATGCCCTGGGGCCGCTACGGCACCGAGGCGGGCACGCCGCTCGGCGGCAACTGGCTCGACAGCAACGACAACCTCGGCATGAAGTGGGAGATCGGCGGGCTCGGAAAGTTCAACACGCTCGCCTTCTTCGTGCTCGACGCCGCCGACGTCGGCGGCAAGTTCTCGATCAAGGTCGGGGACACGCTCTACTCGAACCTCGCCGGCGCCGACGGCAAGCTCGGGAACGGCAACATCCAGCTCGTGAAGATCATGCTCTCCGAGGCGGTGACCAAGCTCACCGTCGAGCTGATGCACGACATGACCAACGACGGCTTCGGCCTCGGCGGCGCCGCCGTCGGCCTCGCGCCGGTCCCGCTGCCGCCGGCCGCGCTGCTGCTCGGCACCGGCCTCGCCGGCCTGGTCGCCCTGCGCCGCCGCCGCGCCGCCACCGCCTGACACCGAACCGGCGCGCGCCCTTCCGGGCGCGCGTCCACGCCTTCCTTCACGGGCCGCCCTCTCCGCGAGAGGGCGGCCCGACCCTCGTTCCGGCCTCTCCGGGCCCCCGCCCGCCCGGTTCCCGCCCACACCGGTCGCGAGGCCGCCGGAACGGCGGCGGGGTCGCGGCCGCACCGGGGACAGGGCGCCGTCCGCAATCACCCGGGAGGAAACGACGGATCCGGATCGCATCCGCGGATCCGCCGGAAAGGGGCCGTCACTGAGCGGCCGGCGTCGCGTTCGGCCGGAGATCGTATCGCACGACCTTCGGAGGATCGGACCGGCGGTCCGATCGCGGCGGGCCGCGGATACGGTTCGGGTCGTTGCCCGGCTACGGGGCGTCGAAGCCCCGGCGCGACAGGTCAGTCGGCCGGAGTCGCGGATCCGGCCCGGGCCACCGGCACGGGCGGCGGCACGGGGCGCGGCGGTCTGCCGCCGGGGCGCCCGGGGCTCAGTAGCCGAACTCCTCGCTCATGTAGCGGCAGCTGTTCAGCACCACGCCGAGGACGTTGGTCTGGTCGGCGAGGTCCTTCTCGCACTTGTCGACCTCGTCGAGCCGGCTCTTCTCGGCGCCGGCGACGAGGAGCACGCAGTCGAGCTGCGGCAGGAAGGCCATGACGTCGTCGCTCTGCAGCATCGGCGGCAGGTCGTAGACGATGACGTCGGGCAGGAAGGCGCGCTTGATCGCGGCGATGCCCTCGGCGGTGCGGGCGTTCATCAGCAGCTCGGCGGAGTCGCGCACGCTCTGGGCGTTGGTGCCGATCGCGAGGTTGTCGCCGTAGCGCACGAAGCTCTCGACGACGCCGCGGCTGCCCTGGAGGACGCCGGCCACCGACTGCGGGGCCTTGAGGCCGATCTGCCGCGCCATCGCCGGCCGGCGCAGGTCGAGCTCGACGAGCACGGTACGGATGTCGCGCTGGTGGGCGAGGCTGAAGGCGAGGTTGAGCGCGAGCGTGGTCTTGCCGCAGCCGCTCGTCGGCGAGGTGATGCCGAGCGAGGTCCAGCCGTTCCGCTGCATGGTGCGCAGCACCTTGGTGCGCAGGATGTCGAAGTGGCTGTGCGCCGGGTCGACGTCCTCGAAGGTGACGACGTGGTTCCGCGCGAGCAGCCGCGGCTCGGGATCGAAGGCCGCGAGCTCGCTCCACGCCGGGCCGACCTGCGGCGGCCGCTGGGCACCCCGGGTGAGGCCGCCCCCCATGCCGCCGGCGCTGCCGGGGGGCGGGGCGACCAGGTCGCCGCGTTGCTCCTTGGCCTTCTGGATCGCTGCCTGAATCCGTTCCATTCCCGTCATCTCTTTTCCGCTGCCGGCGTGGCGCCGGATACTTATACTCGAAACCGGCGGACCCGTCCTCGCCGGCAGACGCTGCTGCCCTGGAGCGATTTCCGATCGGACGGACCGTCCGACGATTAAGAAATCGCGGGTATTCAAGACTCTAGGGCGGACGACCCGGCAGAGCCCGGGCCGTCCGCCCTAGCCGAGCACGCCGCCGAGAAGCGCGTCGAGCGGCATGTAGTAGGCGTCGATGGCGAAGAGCACGAGCGGGATGCCGATCACGATCAGCGCGAGGATGGCGAGGATCAGCGTGCGCTTGCGGCGCTGCTCGCCCGCGGTCCGGATGTAGGGGATGGTGGCGATCGGCTGGATGCCGAGGCCCTGGCTGAGCTCGACCGGCCGCCGGATCGAGCGGTTCAGCATCTCCCAGAGCACGATGAAGCCGACCGCGGCGCCGATGCCGCCGACGATGCCGGCGGAGGCGATCAGCAGCCGCGGCGGGCTGACCGGCGTGTTCTTCTCGATCGGCGCGTCGATCAGGGTGAAGCGCTGGCCCTTGGAGAGCACCTCGATCTTCTCGGAGACCTGGGCCTGGCCGAGGGCGGCGACGGCGTTGTCGTACTGGGTCTGCAGGTTCGAGAGCTCGCGCTGGAGGTCGGCGAGGGTCATCTCGTTCTGCGGCGTCGCCTGCTGGGCGGCCGCGAGGTCGGCGAGGGTCCGCTCGATCCCCGCCCGCTCGTCGGCGATGTACCTGAGCTGCTCGTCGATCGGGGCGAGCTCGACGTCGAGCTCGGAGAGCGGCTGGGCCGACTGGCCGTCGCTGCCCGGCACCGCCCGCGCCGCCTGCTGCCCCGAGACGAGGCTCTGGAGGGCGGCGATGCGGGTCTGGAGCACGCGGATCTGCGGGCTCCCGGCCTTGTAGATCGCCTGCTGCTGGAGGAGCTGGCTCTGCAGGTTCTGCAGTTCCTCCTCCTCGGGCGACAGCGTCTGGTTCACCGCGCGGCCGGTGCGCTCGTAGACCCAGACCACGGTGGCGCGCTGGTTCTTGAGCGCCGCCTCCTCGCGCTGGAGGTCGAGGAGGCGCTGCTCCTCGCGCTCCTGCTGGGCGCGGCGGGTGTCGGTGCTGTCGGGGAGCGCGGTGACGTTCGCGGTCTTGAAGTCGGCGATCTTCTTCGACTGCTCGGCGAGCGCGGCCGAGAGCCGCTCGACCTCGCCCTGGAAGAAGTCGAGGGTGTCGCTCGCCCGGTCCGTGCGCATGCGCACGTTCTCCTGGAGGATGAGCGAGACGAGCTCGTTGGCGCCCTTCGCGGCGAACTGCGGGGTCGGCGCCGAGAAGGTGACGCCGACGATGATCGCGCCCGGCGTGCCGGGCCGGACCGTCGGGTCGGGCTCGAAGCCGATGAACTCGATGCGGTCGTGCATGTCGCCGACGATGTCGCCGACCGAGAGGTCGGGCTCGCCGGCGTAGAGGCCGATGCGCTGCGCCAGGTCGTAGAGGTTGGCGCGGGTCATGATCCGCTGCTCGACGATCTGGATCTGCTCGAAGGGGTTGATCTCGGCGCTCGATTCCGCGAGCTGGCCCGGGATCTGCTGGGGCTCGGCGAGCAGGCTCGCCGACGAGGAATAGACCGGCGGCAGGATCGCCGCGACGGTGATGCCGATCGCCGCGAGCAGCGTCACGATGACGAGGATGTAGGGCAGGCGCCGCTTGAAGACGGCCCAGTAGTACTTGAGGTCGAGGTTGGCCATGGGTCGGTTTCCTGAGCGGTCGTTCGGGCGGTCGGGCCGCGGTCGTTCGGGCGGGGTTTCGGGCGGGGTTTCGAAGTCCGGGGCCGGGCGTCAGCCCGCCGCCATCTTGAGGTTGCCGTGCATCCGCCGGTCGGTGACGACCTGCTCGATCACGCTCGCGTCGACCTTGTCGAGGCCGTCGGTGAAGGCGTAGACGAGCGCGTAGTCGCAGATCTGGTTGACGAGGCGCGGGATGCCGCGCGAGGCGAGGTGGACGCACTCGGCCGCGGCGGGGGTGAAGATCTCGCGGGTCGCGCCGGCGACCTTCAGCCGGTGGTCGATGTAGGCGGCGACGTTCGCCGCCGACATCCCCGGCAGGTGGTACTCGGCCGAGACCCGCTGGGCGAACTGAACGAGGCGCGGCTGGACGATGAGGTCGCGGAGCTCGGGCTGGCCGACGAGGACGAGCTGGAGGAGCTCGTCCTTGTCGGCGTTGATGTTCGAGAACATCCTGAGCTCCTCGAGCGTCTCGACGCTGAGGTTCTGGGCCTCGTCGAAGATCAGCATCGTCCGCCGCCCGCTGGCGTATTCCTCGATGAGGAAGTCCTGGAACTTGGCGAAGAGCTGGACGTAGCTCGCCGCGGCGTCGGTCGGCACCCCGAGGGCCATCAGCACCCAGTGCAGCAATTCGCCGCGGTTGCCCTGGGCGTTCGAGATCAGCCCGACGGTGAAGTCCTCGGGGAGCGAGCGCAGCAGGTGGCGGAGCAGCGTGGTCTTGCCGGCGCCGATCTCGCCGGTGATCACCGTGATCGGGGCATGGGTCAGCATGCCGTACTCGAGCATGGTGTAGGCGCGGGTGTGGCTCTCGGACCAGTAGAGGAAGTCGGGGTCGGGGAGGAGCGTGAACGGCCGCTCGGTCAACCCGAAATGGTCGTTGTAGATCCTGAGCGTACTCGTCATACCCATCCTACGCCACCCCTGCCCCGACAGCGGGGCATTTCCTCGCGACCAACCTAGAGAAGAGTGGGCTCCACCGCCAGCCCGCTCCTCAATACAGGCTAATCCGCCACAGTTCACCCCAAAAAGTCGTAAATCCCGGGCGCCCGGCCGGGTTTGCCCGGATCTTGGGCAAACGGGCGAGGGGCGGCCTATCCTTTCGGAGAGGCCCGCTTCCCCCCGGGCGAGTCGCGGCCGGCACCCGCGGGGCGCGGGGCGCGGACGGCGGCGGCGGGAGGGGCTGATTTCGCGGGATTTTTCCCGCGCCCGCCGGCGCGCGGCCACCCTCCGGCAGGCCCTCGGCCATCTGGCCGATGGGGTAGCGGACGACCGCCAAGTCATTAAACCATCAATTAAATTTTGTTGAGTTTGGGGGTAAACGGTGTCTTAATGCCTCCCGGTGAGAGGGGTAGCTCGCCCAATGATCTGGCCGTGGAGGGGCGCCTTACCAGGATCGTGAACCGGAAGCCGCTCCTGCGGGGCGTTGCGTAATCCCGCGGGAGACCAGGTTCTGATCCGGCGGGGCGTTGTAGGTCGTTGCGTGTGGATGTGGGTGATATGGCACATTATTCTGAGATCGAACCCGGGGTCGGCTATGCCGGAGCGAGCGGCCAGGGGGCGGGGTCGAAGGCCGCCGATCCCGCGGCGGCCCGCCGGCACTCGTGGAAGCTCAAGGCGGCGATGGACCGTCTCGGAGCCCTTCTCCTGCTCCTCGCGATCGCGCCGCTGATGGCGGCGATCGCGCTCGCGGTCCGGCTCGATTCCGCCGGCCCGATCTTCTTCCGCCAGCCCCGCTTCGGCGCCGGCCGCTCGGTCGTCGTCGTCACCAAGTTCCGCACCATGCGCCCCGAGGGCACCGACATCGGCGGTCGCCGCCAGGCGACCCGCAACGACGACCGGGTGACGCGGATCGGCCGCTTCCTGCGCAAGACCTGCCTCGACGAGCTGCCCCAGCTCTGGGACGTGCTCTGCGGCCGGATGAGCCTCGTCGGCCCGCGGCCGCATCCCTTGCACCTCGAGATCGACGGCAAGCCGATCGAGACGCTGATTCCGAACTACCACCAGCGCCACGCGGTGCGCCCGGGGATCACCGGCCTCGCCCAGATCCGCGGCAACCGCGGCCCGGTCGCCGACCTCGCCATGGGCCGCGAGCGGGTGCGCTACGACGTCGAGTATATCGAGGGCCACTCGCTGTGGCTCGACGTCCGCATCCTGTTCAGGACGCTGATCGTCCCCTTCCAGAAGGACGGCTCCTACTGACCTCCGGCTGACATCCGGCCGGG
>CAZORV010000019.1:5841-18926 GCA_964582215.1 uncultured Frigidibacter sp. | reverse complement strand
GGCTATGCTGCCGCCGGCGCGGCCCGGCGCTTCCCGCGGGCCGCGGCCTTCCGCCCGCCCGGAAGCGCGTCGGCGCGCTGCCCGGGGCCCCGCGCCGGCCCGGAGCCGGCGAACCCGGAGTCCGCCCATGCGTCTCGCCCTCCTCGGCCCCCTCCTCCTCGCCGTCGCCCTCGCCGGCTGCGACAGCCCCGCCGAACGCGCCGAGACCCACTACCAGCGCGCCCTCGCCTACCTCGAGGCCGGCGACGACGAGCGGGCCTCGGTCGAGTTCCGCAACGTCTTCCGCCTGAACCCCGACCATGCCGAGGCGCGGCTGCGCTACGCGGGCCTCCTCCGCGGCGAGGGCGCGACCCGCGACGCCCTCGACCAGTACCGGAAGCTCGTCGAGCTCCGGCCCGACCTCGCCGAGGCCCATGCCGCGCTCGCCGAGCTCGCCCTCGAGGTCCAGGACTTCGACACCGCCACCGTGCACGCGACCCGCGCCTTCGAGCTCGACCCCGGCGATCCCCGCGCCCGGGCCCTGAAGGCGACCGTCGACTTCCGCCGCGGCGGCGACCGGCCGGCGGCGGTCAGGATGGCGACCGGCGTCCTCGCCGAGGACCCGGGCAACGTCATGGCCCACCTCGTCCTCGTCTCCGGCCGTCTGCAGGCGGGCGACACCGCCGGCGCGCTCGCCCGCGTCGAGGCCGGCCTCGCCGCCGTGCCCGGGGACGAGGGGCTGCACCTCGCCCGCCTCGCCCTCCTCGAGGAGAAGGGCGACGACGACACCGTCGGCGACGAGCTCGCGACGATGAACCGCCTCTTCCCGGAGAACGCCGGCGCCCGGACGGCGCTGGTGCAGTGGCACCTCAGGAACGGCAGGCCCGACGCGGCCGAGGCGGTGCTCCGCGCCGCAGCCGATGGCCCGGCCGAGGCGGCGGGGGACGGCGCGGCCGCGCCCGGCCCCGCCCTCGCCCTCGCCCAGTTCCTGCTCGAGGTGAAGGGCCCCGCGGCGGCCCGCGCCGAGCTCGTCGCCCGCGCCGCGGCCGCGGATCCCGCGGGCACGGCCGGGCGGGCGCCCTACGTGCGCGCCCTCGCCGGCCTCGACTTCGCCGACGGCAGGCCTGACGCGGCGATCGCCGCGCTCCGCGACCTCGTCGCCGGCATGGCCCCCGGCGACGGGCGCCGCGACACCGAGGTCGCCCTCGCCGAGATGCTGGCCGCGGCCGGCCAGCCCGCGGAGAGCGCCGCCCTCGTCGAGACGGTGCTCGCCGAGGACCGCACCCACGTCGGGGCGCTGAAGCTCCGCGCCCGCGCCGCCATCGCCGCCGACCGTCCCGACGCGGCGATCCAGGACATGCGCACCGCGCTGACCGCCGCCCCGCGCGACCCGGAGGTGATGACGATCATGGCCTTCGCCCACGAGCGCGCCGGCGAGCGCGACCTGATGGGCGAGCGGCTGGCGCTGGCGGTCGAGCTCGCGAACCGCGCCCCCGAGGAATCGCTGCGCTACGCCAACTTCCTGATGCAGGAGGACCGCCCCGGCCCGGCCGAGGGCGTCGTCGTCGACGCGCTGCGCCGCCAGCCCGAGAACCCCGCGCTCCTGAACATGCTCGGGCGCATCCACCTCGCGCGGAAGGACTGGGCCCGGGCCGCCGAGGTCGCCGGCCTCCTCCGCGCCGAGGGCGAGAGCGGCGACCCGGTGGCGACGGCGATGGCCGCGAGCCTCGACGCCGCCCGCCTCCAGGGCGAGGGCGAGCCCGCCGACGCCGCGGCGATGCTCGAGACCCTCGCGGAGGGCGGGAACGCCGGGGATGGCCAGGCCCTCGCCGACCTCGTCCGCGCCCGGCTCGCCGCCGGGGAGCCGGCGGCGGCGCGCCGCGCCATCGAGGCGGCGCTCGCCGAGGACCCCGCGAGCCTCGCGGCCCGCTTCCTCCTCGCCGGCCTCGACGCGATCGAGGGCTGGAACGCCGAGGCCGAGACCCTCCTCCGGGCGCTCGTCGCCGAGGCCCCCGCCCTTCCCGAGCCGCCCCTCGCGCTCTTCCGCCTCCTCGCCGGCGCGGGCGCGCTCGCCGCGGCCGACGCCGCCCTCGAGGCGGGCATCGCCGCGACCGGGGACGCGAACGGCGACCTCCTCTTCCTGCGCGCCGGCCTGCGCGAGTCCCGCGGCGATCTCGCCGGCGCGATCACCGACTACGAGACGCTCTACGCCCGCTCGAGCGACAGCCCGGTCCTCGCCAACAACCTCGCGAGCCTCTTGACCGCCCGGGGGTCCGATCCCGCCACCCTCGCGCGCGCCCATGCCATCGCCCGGCGGCTGCGCGGCAGCGACGTGCCGGAGTTCCAGGACACCTACGGCTGGATCCTGTTCCTGCGCGGCGACGCCGCGGCGGCGCGGGACACGCTCGCCAAGGCGGCCGCGGCGCTCCCCGGCAACGCCCAGGTCCAGTTCCACCTCGGCGAGGCCGCCTTCGCCCTCGGCGACCGGACGGCGGCCCGGGCGGCCTACGCCGCCGCCCTCGCCGCCGCCGCGGGCGGCAGCCCCCTGCCCCAGGCCGCAACCGTCCGCGCCCGGGTGTCCGAGCTCGCCGCTCCTGCGCCGACCTCCCCGCCCTCCGACGGCTGAACGGAAAGGGCCGCGCCGGTGGCCCGGCGCGGCCCTGGGGGAGCCCCGGCTGCGCGCCCCTCCGGGGTGCGCAGCCGGCGATCGTCAGAGGATGAAGTCGTTCGCGACCAGCGCGGCGTGGTTGGCGATCTCGATGTGGAAGTCCGCCACCTTGTCGCCGTCGACGTCGCCGGCGACGATGCCGTTCTCGTACTTCAGCTGGCCGGCCTTCCCGGAGAAGGCCTTGTCGCCGATGAAGGCGAAGGCCTGGTCGCCGGACGCCTTGGCGTTCGCGTCGATCCCTGAGAGGTCGATGTCGTCGCCCTGGGCGTGCGAGAAGTCGCTGACCACGTCGCGCTGCCCGCCCTTGCCGGCGTCGGCGATCGACTTGAAGACGAAGTCGTCGGCGCCGGCGCCCCCGACCAGGACGTCCTTGCCGAGCCCGCCGTGCAGCAAATCGCCGCCCTTGCCGCCGAAGAGCTTGTCGGCCCCGGCCTTGCCGTCGAGGGCCTGCCCCGCGACCTCGCTGCCGCTCGCGGCGTCCGCATCGGCCGACGCGGTCGTCAGGGCCTCGGCACTCGCCGCTTTGTCGGCGGCGGTGCCCGTCAGGGCGGCGGCCATCGCCTTGACCTTGGACAGCGACAAGCCGGGATCCTTCCCGAGATCGTTGTTGCTCGCGCTCGGCGTCGAGTTTCCGGCGGTGGCGTAGACGGAATCGGCACCCTTGGTGCCGTTGAAGGTGGTGTTGTTGGTCCAGGTGACGTTCTTGTTCGCGCCCTCGCCGTTGAACGAGAGGTTGCCGATCGCCGGGTTGCCGGCGTCGGTGATGGCGATGTTCCCGACCCACGTATTGTTGTGCGACGCCATGTTGGTGAGCTCGCTGAGCCACGTGCCGGTCCGCGAATCCGCGTTGTTGAAGGCGGAGATGTTGTCGCGAATCGTCGCGTAGTCGCTCCATGCGACCTGGATGCCGCGCCCGGTGTTGGAGTGGACGATGTTACCCTCGACCAGGGTCTTGAACTTGTAGGCCGGAAGCGACGGGATCTGGGTGTTGCGGAAATCGTCGAGGCTGATGCCGCTCCCGTCGGTCCGCGGACCGGACTTCCACTCGTTCCCGTACGACACGTTGTCGCGGACGATGATGCGGAAGCCGGTGTCCGAATTGTTGCCGGTGATGTTGTACGCGGCCTTGAGGTGGATGCCCGACGAGGCCCCGCGCGCGGCGTTGCCGTAGACGGTATTGCCCTCGATGGTCACGAAATCGAACTTGCCCACGAAGATCCCGTTGCTGACGTTATCGTGGACGATGTTGTTGGTGATGTTTACGTGATGAAGGCTGGTGGCCACTATGCCGGAATTCTTGCTCCCGGAAATATCGAACCCGTCGAGCTCGACGTAGTTCGCGTTGATGTGGACGCCCTGCTTGTCGCCGGGCGGAACGATCTTGGCGCCACCGGGCACCTCGGAACGGACGGTGATGTAATTCCCGGCCGCGCCGTCCTTGTTGATGACGACCGCTTCCTTGTAGGTGCCTGCACGAACAACCACCTCGTCGCCCGGCTTGAGGTTGGCCTTCATCGCCTTGGTGATCGTCTTCCAGGGAGAACCCGAGGTCCCACTCCCGGAATCGCTGCCGTTGGTCGATACGTAATAGGTGGTCATTACTTACGTCCTCGTTCGTGTCAGTCTGTTCCTCACGAGGCCATCGACCGTACTTCAGGCATAGAAGTACCGTCCGGCCCCGCGCTTCGCGGCTCCGCGCGTTTTTCTCCTCGCGTGTTCAGGACTAGAGGCAGCGCATGCCAATAGAGACCGATCTCTCGGCCTCACTGGCGTAGCAATCCCAGTGACGTCCCGACCTTATCCCGGGTACCCTGCGAAGGCGTTGCGCAACTTCTGCCCGTTAGTTGCGCGAGGACCCGGACCGTCTAGAGGTGTAAGAGGCGCGCCGCGCTGCCTCAAGGCTAGATCGGGGGCGTTAATGCCTTGGGCGAAAAGATGCCGGTGCTCGTTTCGCGCACATCTGTCGCGGCTCCGACCGGCGCGGCGCTCAGCCCTCGATGAAGCGGCGGAGGCGGGCGATGAAGTCCGGATCGGCGACGGCGGCGAGCCGTCCGTCGCGCGCGGCGGCCTCGGCGGCGGCGGCGATGCAGCCGGGCAGCGCGTCCTCGTCGTCGGCGACGTGGACCCAAGGCTTCGCGCGCAGCCAGCCGGCGGTCTCGACCTGGTGGTCGGAGGTGTGCTCGCCGAGGTGCGCCCGCCGCGGCAGCACGACGATCGGCCGGCGGAGCTCGCCCGCGGTGACGATCGAGCCGACGCCGGCGTGGGCGACGACGAGCCGGGAGCGACGGATCGTCTCGGCGTAGGTCCGCCGGTCGAGCTTGCGCACCCAGGTCATGTGCCGCGGCTCGTAGTCGCCGGCGCCGATCTGGGCGAGGACCTCCTCGCCCCCCCCCTCGGCCTCGGCCCAGGCGTCCATCGCCCGGATCATCCGGTCGAAGGGGAACATCGAGCCGATGGTGACGAAGATCACGGGCGCCCCTCCGGGGCGGTCCCGACAGTCACAGCACCGCCCCCCAGTACTCGGGGCCGCCGGGTTTCGCGAGGTGAGGCCACTGCACGAGCCAGACGTCGGCGAAGGGCCGGGCGAGGCGGCCGGAGAGGGTCATCCCCTCGGTGTGGGCGATGGTGTCGATCCAGACGGTGCGGCTGCGACAGAGCAGCTTGGCGAGGACGACGGCGACGAAGCCCGGGGCGGCGCCGGTCGTCACCACCACCTCCGGGCGCTCGGCGCGGACGATGGCGAGGAGCTGGCGGATCGTCGAGAGGAAGGCGAGGCGGCTCTTCCGCGAGACGTTGGTGACCGCGTAGTAGCGCGCCGGCGCGAGGTCGGCGTCGGCCTCGGTCTCGGTCGAGACGTAGAAGACCTGCGATCCGGCGAAGGCCGGCATGATCCGGCGGAGTTCCACCCAGTGCCCGCCGCCCGAGGCGACCGCCATGACCTTGCGCATACCCGTCACCCCGAACCCTGGAACACCGCCGCCGGCCAGGCCCCCGCCGGCGCGAATTGCCTTCCGACCTCTAAGGAAAGCGACCGCCCCTTGTCCAGCGAGACGACACGCGGGACGGGCGGCAGAGGGCCGCGAGACGGGCCGGGAGACGGCGGCGTGCCCCGCCGCTCGACCCTCGCCTGTTGCAAAATGACGACGCCCGCCCGGCATAAAGCTCCCCCGCCGGGGCTTTTCCCTTTCCCGCGAGAGGCCGACCGTGATTTATATCCGGACAAAATCTCCAAAACGAGGCAGTTCGATGAGAAATCTCCTGGTCGCGGCCCTGCTGGCGCTCCTCGCCGCGCCGCTGGCCGCCCTCTCGGCTCGGGCGCAGAGCGCGAACTACCGCATCCAGCCGGGCGACCAGCTCGCGATCACCGTGCTCGAGGACGAGACGCTGAACCGGACGACGCTGGTGCTGCCGGACGGCCGCATCTCGGTGCCGCTCGCTGGCTCGGTCCAGGCCTCGGGGCGCACCGTCGATACCGTCGAGAGCGCCATCGCCGACCGCCTCGCCTCGAACTTCGCCGTCCGCCCGAGCGTCTTCGTCTCGGTGACCTCGGTCTCGGACACCGGCGAGACCTTCCCGATCTACGTCGTCGGCCAGGTCGGCGGACCGGGCCAGATCGAGGTCGAGGCCGGCACCACGCTCCTCCAGGCGATCGCCCTCGCCGGCGGCCTCGACCGCTTCGCCGCGACCAAGCGCATCCAGCTCCGCCGCGCCGACCCGGCGACCGGCCAGGAGCGGCTCTACATCTTCAACTACAACGCCGTCGAGCGCGGCGGCGCCATCCAGTCGATGATCACGATGCGCGAGGGCGACGTGATCGTCGTTCCCGAGCGTCATCTCTTCGAGTGAGGCGCCGATGCGCCGCTCCGCTCTCGCCGCCCTGACCGTGGCGGCCGCCGCCGGGATTCCCGCCGGGACGATCCTGGTGACCACCGGCACCGCCGCCCGCGCCCAGGGCACGTCCAATGCCGTCGTCCTGCCGGCGGCCCCGAACCCGGCCGCCGCAGCCTCCGGAGCGGCGGCGGTCGTGGAGGGCGCGCCCGGCGGTGTCCTCACCACCACGCTCTCCCAGAGCCTCGTCGCCGACTCCAACTACAATCTCGACGACCCGTCCCCGGGGACGAGCTACTACGGCGACAGCCGCGTCGCGCTCGACTACCTGAAGCAGACCTCGACCCAGACCCTGGCGCTCGGGCTCGACACCGGCATCCGCCCGCTCGACCAGGCCGGCCAGGACTTCGAGTTCGTCCTCGCCTCGCCGAGCACCGCCAACTTCGCCTTCAGCCAGGAGGGCCCGAACACCGCCTTCGACGTCGGCGCCCGCATCCGCACGCGGCGGGTCGACTATACCGGCGCGATCGACATCGACGGCCCCCTGCCCGACGACCTGACCGGCTTCCAGCAGGATACGACCGAGTTCCGCAGCGACGCGAACATGGGGTTCACCCTCGGGACCAACTCGCCGAGCACCTACGACTTCAACATCGCGGCGACGAACTTCGACTACAACGAGGAAACCGGCCAGAACAACCTCGTGCCGCGGCGCTCGGTCCAGGGCGACGCCATCTGGACGCTGCAGGTCACCCCGGTCTTCGCCACCGTCGCCGGCGTCGGCTACTACTGGTACTCGGCCGACAACGACACCGACGAGGAGATCACCGTCGCCGAGGGCGACCTCGGCATCGCCTACACCCCGTCGGAGAACCTCCGCATCGGCGCGGGCATCGGCTACGCCGACCGGAAGCAGGACGAGACGATCGGCGGCGTCCGCGACACCACCGAGCACGACACCGGCCCGGTGGTCCGCGGCGACTTCCGCTACGTCCTGACGAACCTCGTCCTCTTCGGCGACGCGCGCTGGACCACCGCCGCGCCGCAGGACCGGCTGAGCGGGGCGATCCGCGGCGTCTACAACCTCCCCCGCGGCCAGATCACCGGCCGGATCTTCCAGCGCTACGGCGGCGGCCAGGGCGGCCAGGACAGCCGGATCACCGGCGCCGGCATCGGTCTCACCCACGAGTTTACCCAGGTCTCGAGCCTCGCCTTCGACGCCGCCTACGCCACCCAGGTCGACGAGGAGGGCGACGACCCCACGATCGACCGCACCGACCTGACCGCGAGCTACATCCACAACCTGACCGAGACGGTCAGCGCCCAGATCGGCTACGGTTTCATCCACCGCGTCGAGGATCCCGAGGACGCGACGAGCAACCGCGTCTTCCTGATCATCGGCAAGACCTTCGAGACCGGGCTCTGACGCCCGGGCGCGGGCCGCCGCCCGCGCCCGACCTCGGAAAGATCCGCGGGGCTGCATGAGAAAGCCTCATGCAGCCCCGCGGTTTTTGCAGGGCGCGACGGACTCGGGCGACGGGCTCAGGCGACGAGTTCCCGCGGCGCGAAGCGCATCAGCACATCGGGCCAGGCGTGGGCGATCCGCTCGAGGTCGGCGGCGTAGCGGGCGCGCAGCCGTTGCCGCTCCGCCGCGGCGAAGGGCTGGAAGCGGTCGGCGCCCGGCTCGGCGGCGGCGAAGACCGCGCGGACCCGCGCCAGCCGCTCCGCGTGCGAAAGGTCGCCCGGCAGCGCCTCGACGGTCGCGATCGCCGCCGCCGAGGGCGAGCGGGTCCAGGTGGGGTCGGAGATCTCCGGCAGCGGCCCGAGCGCCCGGCCGCAGAACGCCTCCATGATCGCCCGGGCGTTGGCGCGATAGTCCTCCTGCCGCCAGACGCGGAGCGCGACCCCCGGCGCCGCGGCGCGGATCCGCGCCACGAGGTCGAACCAACTCGGCGGCGCGGCGCGGAGCCCCGCCCACGCCGCCGCGAAGCCGCCCGGCGCCGGGACGCCGTGCTTCAGCGTCTCGACGTAGGCCGAGGGGATCAGCGTGTCGTAGCTGCGGATCGACAGGAACAGCACGACCTCGGCCCGCCCGGCGAGGCTCGCGAGCCGGCCGATCCGCTGGGCCGCCTGCGGGTAGAAGGGCACCATCAGCATGTGCTCGGGCACCCCGACGATATTCTCCTCCGACAGCGCGACGACCTCGGGCCCGATGCGGAGCGGCGCCAGCACCGCCTCGATGGCGTCGCGCATGCGGGCGTTGCCGAGGATCGGCAGCCGGGCGATCGGCCGCCGCCGCGCCAGCGCCGGCCCGAGGTTCCGGGCGCGCACGAGCGGGTTGGGGATGAAGTCGATCCCCTGCCCGGCGAGATCGTCGCGAACCGCCGCCAGCGTTTCCTGCAGGTGGGTGGTCGCGGTCTTGTGCGCCCCGACGTGGATGCGCCACTGCCGGACCGGGGCCCGCGCCGCCCCGGCCTCCCTCGCTGTCTCCCGACTCACCTCGCCTCCGTAACACACCAGAACCGTCTCGGGCCGCAATCTAGCGCCGGACCGGTCGGCGGGTTACCGGAAAATGGTCGCGGTCTGCGCCCGTGTGAAGACTTGCTCAACGAGGCGGCAGCCGCGGCCCCCGGGGGCCCGCGGCCCGGCCCGCCGCCGGCGCCCCGGGAGCTCGCCGGCGGAACAGGGCTCAGGCGGCGAGCTCCCGGGGCGCGAAGGCCATCAGCACGTCGGGAAAGGTCCGGGCGATGCGCTCGAGGTCGGCGTCGTAGCCGGCGCCGAGACGCCGGCGCTCGGCCGCATCGAAGGGCTGGAAGCGGGCCCCGCCGGGCTCGACGACCGCGTAGATCTCCCGCACCCGCGCCAGCCGCTCGGCGTGGGGGAGATCGCGAGGCAGGGCCTCGGCCGCCGCGATCGCCGCCGCCGAGGGCGAGCGGGTGCGGGCCGGGTCGGGGAGCCCGGGCAGCGGACCGACCGGGCGGCCGCAGAGTCCCTCCATGATCGCCCGGCCGTTCGCCCGGTAGTCCTCCTGCCGCCAGACGCGGAGCGGCACGGACGGGGCCGCGGCGCGGAGGCGCGACACGAGGTCGAACCAACTCGGCGGCGCGGCGAGGAGCCGCGCCCTGAGCGCCGCGAAGCCGCCCGGCGGCGGGGCGGCATACTTCAGCGCCTCGGCATAGGCCGAGGGCAAGAGCCGGTCGTAGCTGCGGATCGACAGGAAGAGCCGGAGGTCGGCCCGGAGGGCGAGGCTCGCGAGCCGGCCGATCCGCTGGGCCGCCTGCGGGTAGAAGGGCGTCGCGAGGATGTGGCGGGGGAGACCGAGGACGTTCTCCTCCGAGACGACGACGACCGCGGGGCCGGTCCGGACCGGCTCCACCGTCGCCTCGATCGCATCGCGCATATGCGCCGGCCCGAGGATCGGCAGCCGGGCGATCGGCCGGCGCTGCCAGAGGGCCTCGGCGAAGCCCTGCGCGCGCACCACCGGCAGGGTGGGAATGAAGTCGATCCCGCGGTCCGCGAGGTCGTCGCGGACCATGGACAGCGTCTCCTGGAGGTGTGTCGTCGCGGTCTTGTGCGCCCCGATGTGGATGCGCCACTGGCGCACCGGAGCTGCTCCCTCCGGCTCGCGCCCGTTCCTGTCCTGCTTCACGCCTACTCCTGCGCCTGCGCTCGTCACCCCCACACGTTTAGAATGTAGTCTCCGCGTCGCCGGGCGATTACCCTGAATTGATTCCCTTCCCCCGATCGGTCAAAAACCGCCTATCGGGAATCCCGCCCGCTCCCGTCGCCGGTTGACGTCGCCGGTCGAAGGGGGGCACCGCGTACGAGTGTCGAGAGAACGATGTCTGCCCTAGCCCCCTCCCCCGCCCAGACGGCCCCCAGGGCCGGATACGCGGGTCCCGCGTGGCTCGCCGTCGCGGTCGTCGCGACGCTGCCCTTATTCTGGTTCGGCCTCGCCGGCCTCGCCGAGGCCTGGGCGCGCCCCGAGTTCAGCCACGGGCCGGTGATCCCGCTCCTCAGCTTCTACCTGTTCCTGCGCGAGACGAAGGCGGTGCCACCGCCCGTTTCCCCGGTCACCGACCGCTGGCCGGGGGTCGGCGTCATCCTCCTCGCGCTCGCCCTCGCCGCCGTCGGCAACCTCGTCCGCATCGACCACCTCGTCTTCTACGCGCTGATCGTCTGGGTGGCGGGGCTCGTCCTCGTCGGCTTCGGCTTCCGCCGCGGGCTGGTGTTCTGGCCCTCGGTCCTGCACCTCGTCTTCATGCTGCCCTTGCCGCAGTTCCTCTACTGGAAGGTCAACACCACGCTGCAGCTCGTCTCCTCGGTGATCGGGGTCAAGCTCGTGGCGCTCGCCGGGGTGCCGGTCTACCTCGAGGGCAACGTCATCGACCTCGGGGTCACCATGCTCCAGGTCGCCGAGGCCTGCTCGGGGCTGCGCTACCTCTTCCCGATCATGAGCTTCACCTACGTCTTCGCGGTGCTCTACCGCGGACCGCTCTGGCACAAGCTCGTGCTGCTCCTGCTCGCGGTGCCGGTCGCGGTGACGATGAACGCCGTCCGCATCGGCATCATCGGCATCCTCGTCGACCGCTGGGGCGTCGGCGCGGCCGAGGGCTTCCTCCACGTCTTCGAGGGCTGGGTGGTCTTCCTCTCCTGCCTCGCGCTGCTCCTCGGGCTGGTCAAGGTCATGCAGCGCCTCGTCGGCGACCGAAGGCCTCTCGGCGACGCCCTCGACCTCGACTTCTCCGGCCTCGGGGGCGAGCTCGCCCGGGTCCGCTTCCTGCCCGCCGCCCCCGCGCTCGTCACCGCGGCGCTGCTGACCGTCGCCCTCGGCCTCGCCTGGAGCCTGGTGCCGGTGCGCGCGGCGGTGGCGCCGCCGCGCGAGCCCTATGCGCTGTTCCCGCGCGAGACGGGCGGCTGGTCGGGCTCGACCCAGACGCTGCAGCCGGAGATCGCGCGCATCCTCGGGGCCGACGACTATCTCGCGGCGCTCTACACCAAGCCCGGCGAGGCGGCGCCGGTCGACCTCTTCCTCTCGTGGTACGCGCGCCAGGGCGAGGACGCCCGGATCCACTCGCCCGAGGTCTGCCTGCCCGGCGCCGGCTGGGAGGTGTTCCGCATCGAGCCGGTGACGATCGCCCTGCCCGGCACCGCGACCGGCTCCGTGCATCTGAACCGGGTGGTGATCCAGAAGGGGCTCGAGCGCCAGCTCGTCTACTACTGGTTCCAGGCGCGCGGGGGACAGTATACCGGCGACTTCGCCGCGCGCTTCGCCAACATGGCCGACTCCCTCGCCCTCGGGCGCACCGACGGCGGCCTGGTGCGGGTGATCACCCCGATCGGCGAGGACGGCGTCGCCGCCGCCGACGCGCGGCTCCGGACCTTCCTCGCGGCGAGCGTCGATGCGATCCCGCGCTTCATCCCCGGGAGGGCGCCATGACCGCAGCGGACGCCGCGACGGAGGCGACCGGGGGGCCGGTCGTCTCGATCCTGGTGATCAGCTACAACACGCGGGCGATGACCCTCGACTGCCTCGCGAGCGTCGTCGCCGAGACCACGGTTCCCTACGAGCTGATCGTCCTCGACAACGCCTCGCCCGACGGCTCGGCGGCGGCGATCGCCGCCGCCTTCCCCGACCTTCGGCTGATCGCGAGCGAGACGAACCTCGGCTTCGCCCAAGGCAATAACGTCGCGGCCCGCGAGGCACGGGGCAAGTACATCCTGCTCCTCAACCCCGACACGCTGGTGCTCGACCAGGCGATCGACCGCATCGTCGCCTTCGCCGAGCGGACGCCCGCGGCCGGCGTCTGGGGCGGCCGCACGCTCCACGGCGACCGGACGCTCAATCCGGGCAGCGTCTTCGGCGCCCTGACGCTCTGGAGCCTGTTCTGCCGCGCCTCCGGCCTCGCGCTGATCTTCAGGGGCAGCGCCTTCTTCAACCCGGAGGAGATGGGCGCCTGGGACCGCGGCGACGAGCGCGACGTCGACGTGGTGCAGGGCAGCTTCTTCCTGATCCGCCGCGCCTTCTGGGAGGAGCTCGGCGGGTTCGACGCGCGCTTCGTGATGTACGGCGAGGAGGCCGACCTCTGCCGCCGCGCCATCGCCCGCGGCGCCCGGCCGCGGATGACGCCCGAGGCGACGATCGTGCATTTCCACGGCGCCTCCTCCCGGCGCGCCGCCCGCGAGATCATGACGCTGAAGGCGCAGGCGACGATGATCCGCCGGCACTTCCCGGCCTGGCAGCGGCCGCTCGGGCTGTTCCTGCTCGGCTTCTGGCCATGGAGCCGCATGGTCAGCGGCGGCGCGCTCTCGCGCCTGAGCGGGCGGCCGCACTTCGCCGAGGCCGCCCGCATATGGGGCGACGTCTGGCGGGCGCGGGCCGAGTGGCTGCGGGGCTATCCCTCCGCCGCCTCCTGAAGCGCCAGGCGGTCGAGCAGGTCCGCGTCGTCCGGCAGGGGCGCCCCGGCGACGGCGAGGTTCTGCGCCCGGCTGGCCTCGGAGAACATCGAGGCCAGCACCACCCCGTCCCGGTTGCGCGCGAAGGCCCGCTCGAGCAGGCGCCGCGACAGCGCCCCGTCGAGAGCCCCGTCGAGATCCCGGCCGAGATCCC
>CAZORV010000019.1:0-5741 GCA_964582215.1 uncultured Frigidibacter sp. | reverse complement strand
CGAGATCCCGGCCGAGATCCCCCGCCCCGCCGGTCACCGCCGCCCGGACCCTCGGGTCGGCGGCGGCGCGCGCCCGGAGCGCGGCGAGACTGCCCTCGATGCCGAAGACCGAGTGCAGGATGACGCCGAAGCCCGCCGCCGCGGCCGCGGGCAGGAGCGCGTCGGCCGCGCCCGGGGCGGGCAGCGCCGCCTGCACCACCCCGAAGGGGGCGCCGATCGCGATCGCGGCGAGCCCGGCCGCCTCGTCGCTCGCCACCGCCACCGCCCGCGCCTTGCCGGATGCCCGGACGTCCTCGAGCGCGCGCAGCACCGGCTCGGTCAGCGCCGAGGCCGCGACGCCGTGGAGGGCGTAGAGGTCGAGGTGGTCGGTGCCGAGGCGGCGCAGGCTCTCCTCGATGGTGCCGATGAGGAGCGCGGGCGTCAGCGGCAGCGTCTTCGCCGCCTGGACGCCCGCGCGGCGCAGGAGCCCGCGCAGCGCCGGCAGCGCCTGCACCGCCGCCCGCGCCGCCGGCATCAGCGCCGCCTTCAAGCCGCCGCCACCCCCCGGCGCCAGCCCGACCTTGCTGCAGACCTGCACCGCGTCGCGCTTGCCCTCGAGGAAGCGCCCGGCGATCTCCTCCGCCCGGCCGCCGCCGTAGAGCGGCGCGAGGTCGAGCCAGGTCACGCCGGCGTCGAAGGCGGCCCCGAGCGCCCGGAGCCCGGGGCCCTCGCCGACGCGGGAGCCGAGCGAGGCGCAGCCGAAGCCGAGGCAGGAGGTCTCGATGCCGGTCGTCCCCAGTGTCACCCGCCGCATGTCCCTCTCCCTTGCCTGATGACGAGCGAGCCGCCTCCCCTGCTCACGCGCGGCCTCCGGCGAGGTCGTCGGCGAGGCGCAGGCCGAGCTGGACGGCGGTGAGCGTCGGGTTGGCCTGGCCCGAGGTCGGCAGCACCGCGGTCGAGACCACGGCGAGCCCCGGGGTGCCGAAGACCCGGCAACGGCCGTCGACCACCCCCTGCCCCGGCGCGGCGGCCATGCGGATCGTCCCGACCTGGTGGGCGCCGTCCCTGGCGTTGGCGAGCACCGCCGCCGCCCGGGCCTCGGGGCCTTCCGCGTAGTACTCGAGCCGCGCCAGGCGGTTGCGGGCGAGCCAGGCCTCGAGCGCGGCATGGGCGCGGACGACCGAAGCGGCGTCGACCTCGCCGAAGCGCAGGTCGATGCGGAGGCGGCGCTGGCCGAGGCGGTCGCGGGCCTCGGCGAGGGTCAGGCGGCTGTCGGGGTTCGGAAGCTGCTCGGAATGGTATTCGAGCCCGTAGCGACGGGCGTGGTTCCGGAGGAAGAAGCCGGGGAGCCGCATCTTCGCGACGCGGTTCCGCCAGAGGAAGGCCGGCGCGAAGCCGAGGGTGCGCGGCAGGTCGCGCACGACGTTGCCGAGATGGGCCGCGCGCCGGTAGGGCGGCAGGCCGACGTGCTTCAGCCGCACCGGCTCGGCGATCAGCCGCCGCCCGAGCGGCGCCAGCGACAGGGCGAGGAAGACCGCGGACAAGGGCCCCGAGCGGTGCGCGGCGTTGGCGATCGGCGGCACCACCGGCCAGAAGGCGACGTTGGCGAGGCGGTCCCGCTCCTGGGTGGCGTCGGACGGGACGAGGCGGCGGCGGACGTAGGAGCCGTGGGCGTCGACGTGGTAGTCGAGGGCGTCGTGAAGAGCCTGGTTCTCGAGGACGAGGTCGGCGATCTGGCCGGAGAGATGGCCCATGTAGAAGCGCCCGAGCGGGCCGTCGGCGCCGCCGAAGAGGGCCGGGTCGCGCTCCTGCTCGAGCAGGAGCAGCCGGGTGCTGGCGTTGCCTCCGGCGGCGAGCACGACGCGGGCGGCGGGGATTTCGCCTCTGCCCTCCCCCCCGACGTCGAGCTCGATGCCGGCGATGCCGCCGTCCGGCCGGTAGCGGAAGCCGGTCACCGTCGAGCGCAGCGCCACCAGGACATCGCCGCGCTCCGCCAGCGCCCGCGCGTGCAATTTCTGGATGCGCGGCACGTTGCTCCAGCGCTCGAGCGTGTCGCAGCGGAACGCCGGGTCCGCCGCCACTCCGAGAGGGGCCTCGAAGACCGCCGCACCGGCCGCGAGCGCGTCGAGCGCCGGCGCGAGGTAGGGCGCGAGATCGTCCGGCCCGATCGGCCAGGCCGCGAGCCCGAGCCAGGGCCGGGCGTGGAAATCGATCGGATCGAACGGCACGCAGCGCCCCGCCCAGAGGTTCGAGCTGCCGCCGAGCTGGCGCCCGACGGCGGTATGCGGCTCGAAATGGTTGTCCGGCCGCAGGTTCTCCGCGACCGAGAGGTCGGTGGAGGCGGGCTCGGCGCCCTCGCCGCCGCTCTCGAGCAGCAGCACCCGGAAGCCCCGGCCGACGAGCGCGAGCGCGGTGACGACGCCGACGGGACCCGCGCCGATGACGGTGACCTCCGCGGCGAAATCCCGGAGCGCCGCGAGCCGCGGGGCCGGCACGATCATCGGCCGCCGCCTTGATGGCCGCCGCGGGGCTCTGATAGGCTGCTCTGAGCAGCAGCACGGATACTCTGCATGACGGATCCTCATCGGCGGGCCGCCTGCCGCGCCGCGGAAAATCTTCTGCCCGCCTCCGCCGCGCGGGGTCAAGTGCGGTGCAGCATAGGCCCGGGGGCATGAGCGGAACGCCGGCGGCGGCGGAGCCCGAAATCAGCGTCGTCATCCCGCACCTGAACGACGCGGGGAGGCTGGCGGTCTGCCTCGAATCGCTGGCGGCGCAGCGGCTCCAAGGCGCGCGCTTCGAGGTGCTGGTGGTCGACAACGGCTCGGCGGCGCCGCCCGCGGACCTCGTCGCCCGCTTTCCGGGCGTGCGGCTGGTCATGGAACCGACCCCGGGGCCGGGCCCGGCACGCAACCGCGGCATCGCCCTCGCCCGGGCGCCGATCGTCGCCTTCCTCGATTCCGACTGCATCGCCGACCCGGGATGGCTGCCGGCGATCCTCGAGGGCTTCGAGGATCCGGACTGCGGGATCCTCGGCGGCGCGGTGCGGATCTTCGCCCTCGACCCGGCCCGCCCGAACCTGGCGGAGGCCTTCGACCTCGTCTACGGCATCCGCCAGGAGTGGACGATCGCCCGCCACGGCTTCGCCGCCACCGCCAACCTCGCGGTGCGCCGCACGGTGTTCGAGGCGGTCGGCCCCTTCGCCGGCCTGTCGATCTCGGAGGACATGGAATGGGGGATGCGGGCGAAGGCCAAGGGCTTCCCGACCCGCTTCGCGCCCGCCGCGGTGGTCCGCCACCCGGCGCGCCGCTCGATGGCCGACCTGCGCCGGCAGTGGGACCGGCACGTCAGCCACCACTGGAGCATGCAGCCGAGGACCGTCCGCGGGCTCGCGGAATGGGCGCTGCGCGCCGGGCTCCTCGCCGCCTCGCCCATGGCCGAGATTCCGCGCATCCTTTCCAGCGACCGGCTGCGGGGACCGCGTCAGCGCCTCGCCGCCTTCCGGGCGCTCGCGGCCATGCGCCTCTACCGGTCGCGGCGGATGTTCGCCGAGCTCGCGGACCCCGCCTCGCGGCAACGCAGCGCCCACTGGAACCGCTCCTGACGTTCCGCGCGCGGAACGTCCGCGGGCCGCGGGCCCAGGGCGGTCAGGCCCCGGGCCAGCCGGTCGGCCGGGCGAGCAGGGCCTCGAGCGCGGCCACGTCCGCAGCGTAACGGCCGCGCAGGCGCGCGCGCGTTTCCGGCCGGAGTTCCGGCTTCTCGAAGGCCACCGCGCTGCGCACGCGCGAGCTGAGACGCGTGCGCAGGCCGAGCGGCAGGGCGGCGCGGACGGCCCCCTTCAGGCGGTCGTTGCCGAGGAGCGCGGCGACGAGGGGCGACTTCGCCCGGCCGCCGACGTTGGTCTGCGGCAAGTCCGTTGCCGGCAGGGCCACGCCGAGGAAGGCCTCGAGACGGGCGCGGACCGGGGCCATGTCGCGGACCATGTCCTCGAAGAGCACCACGAGGACCCGGTCGGGCCCGAAGAGGTCGAGGTAGCGGGCGACGTGGGCGGCGTAGCGGCCGCCGCCCTCGTAGTCGAACATGTCGGAGAAGCCGGCGGCGCGGCGCTCGGCGCTGAGGGCGAAGGCCGCCTCGAAGGGCAGGGTCTCGCGGCCCTCCGTCCACAGGTGGACGTACTGCGAGAAGACCTTCGCCGCCGGCTCGCGCAGGAGGACGACGATGCGGGCGTCGGGAGCGAAGGCGTGCAGGCGGCGGGCGGCCTCGGGGTTGCGCAGGTAGCTCGGCGAGACGTCGGCGACGATCGGAAGATCCGGGGAAAGATGAGAGAATTCAGCGCGGTAGTCGGCCTCGGCGTGGACGATGGCGGGCGGGATCGCGGCGTCGCCGGGACCGGCGGTGGCGGCGACGAGCTCGGGCGCCGAGAACCAGTGCAGCTCCTTGCGGGTGCGCGGCGTGCCGACGGCGGGCGCGAGCTCGAAGAGGCGGTGGAGGCTCGTCGTGCCGCACTTCGCGTCGCCGACCACGAAGAGATTGGGCGAGACGGAGGGCTGCGGCCCGGCACTCGGCATCCTGTAACCCCTTACGAACACGACGGTCTTGGCGGAGAGAGAGGGATTCGAACCCTCGAGACGGTTTCCCGCCTACACACTTTCCAGGCGTGCGCCTTCGACCACTCGGCCACCTCTCCGGCGGGGCACAGAAACCATGGGAAAGGGCGCGGGGCAAGCCCCTGCCCTCCCCGCTCACTCCCCGCTCGGGCGGCTCGCCGCGGCCGTTCCGCGCGCGGAACTTTTTTTCGAGGGGGTCGGAGGGCCGGATCCGGGCCTTGTACATCGCATGCACATTCCATGCACATTCCATGCACCAGACTTTGGTCCGAAGCGCGCGCCCCTCCGGCCGCCGCGGCAACGAGCCGGAAGCGGCCCCGGCCCCCCTTCCGACCCGAGTCGCGGGGCTTGATCCGTATTCGTTCTTGTTCATATTGAATACGATCGCCCCCGGAGGTTCGACCCATGCCGCGCACCACGACGATGACCGTCCGCCTCAGCGGGCCCTTGAGCGACTTCGTCGCGAGGAACGTCGGCGAGGACGGGGCCTACGAGAACATCAGCGAGTACGTCCGCGACCTGATCCGCCGCGACAAGGAGCGGACCGAGCGGGAGGCCTTCGAGCGGCTGAAGGCGGAACTCGCCCGGGCCTTCGCCGCCCCGGAGGACAGCTACCGCCCGCTGACCGCCGCCGAGGTCGTCGCCCGCAACCGGGCCTGACTCCCGTGGCCGTCCGCGTCCAGGAGGGGGCCTCGCGCCGCCTCGACGAGATCTACCGCTACACCCGCGACCGCTGGGGCGAGACGCAGGCCGAGCGCTATCTCACCGGCCTGTTCGCGGCTTTCGAAGGAATCGAGGCGCACCGGGTGGTGTCCCGGCCAATACCCGCGGAATTCGGCGTCGAGGGCTACGTGTTCCGCTACGAGCGGCATTTCGTCTACTGGCGGCGGCTCTCGAACGGCGACGTCGGCATCGTCACCGTGCTGCACGAGCGCATGCACCAGATCGACCGGTTCCGGGACGACGCGGAGGGTGGCTGACCCGCTCAGGGGGCGGCGCTTCGGCCGCCGCGGCAACGGGGCGGAGGGGGCTCGCCTCCCGAGTCGCGGGGCTAGAGCGGAGTCCGTCCCGGCAGAGCCGGGCCGTCCGCTCTAGGTTCTGGAATTTGCGCGATTTCTTAATCATCGGACGATTCCGTCCGATTGGAAATCGCTCTAG
>CAZORV010000018.1:0-26285 GCA_964582215.1 uncultured Frigidibacter sp. | reverse complement strand
TGGAGATCATTCCGCTGGCGGGCTATACCGAGGATGAAAAGCGCGAGATCGCCAAACAGCATCTGATCCCGAAACAGGTCAAGAACCACGGGCTGAAAAAGGGCGAGTTCCGGATCGAGGATGCCGCACTTCAGGAAATGATCCGCACTTACACGCGCGAGGCGGGGGTGCGGAACCTGGAACGCGAAATCTCGAAACTGGCGCGCAAGGCCCTGACCCGGATCGTCCGCAAGGACGCGACAAAGGTCGAGATCACGCCCGAGCTGCTGGAAGAGTTTCTGGGCGTCAAGCGGTTCCGCTATGGCCTGGCCGAGAAAGAGGATCAGGTCGGCGTCGTCACCGGTCTGGCCTGGACCAGCGTCGGCGGCGATCTTCTGCAGATCGAGGCGCTGAAGCTGCCGGGCAAGGGCCGGATGAAGACCACGGGCAAGCTCGGCGACGTGATGAAGGAATCGATCGAGGCGGCGGCCAGCTATGTCCGCTCGATCAGTCCCGAACTCGGGGTCAAGCCGCCGAAGTTCGAGAAGATGGACATTCACGTCCACGTTCCCGAAGGGGCGACGCCCAAGGACGGGCCTTCGGCGGGTCTGGCGATGGTCGTGTCGATCGTCTCGGTGATCACCGGCATTCCGGTGCGCAAGGACATCGCCATGACCGGCGAAGTCACCTTGCGCGGCAATGCGCTGGCGATCGGCGGGCTTAAGGAAAAGCTGCTGGCCGCATTGCGGGGCGGGATCAAGACGGTCTTCATCCCCGAGGAAAACGCCAAGGACCTGACCGAGATCCCGGAGAATGTGAAGGCGGGTCTGGAACTGGTTCCCGTCACCCATGTCCGCGAGGTTCTGGCCCGCGCGCTGGTCCGGCAGCCCGAGCCGGTCGAATGGGACGAGGCGGCCGAGGAACTGGCGGCCGCCACCGCCGCCGAAAAGGCGCCGGGCAGCACGGCCGTCGCCCACTGATCCCGGGTCGCGCGTCCTGACCGGCGCGCGCGCCCCGAACCCCTTGCAGTGGGGCGCGAAGGCGGCTAAAGACCCCGCCAACGGGTGATTAGCTCAGTGGTAGAGCGCTTCGTTCACATCGAAGATGTCAGGAGTTCAAATCTCTTATCACCCACCATCCTGCCGGAACGCGCCCTGAAAGGGGCGCGTTTTTGGTTTGCGGCCGGAATGACCGGGCGGTGCGGGGCGGGTTTCAGCCCCGCGGACCGGTGGACAATGCCAAGGGGCGCGGGGGCCGGGGCGGCCACCCAGGCCGCGCGGCGGGCAGGCGGACCGCCCCGACCAGGAGGCCCCGGCCTTCGCCGGGGCTGCGTCGCGCCCTGCGACGACTGTCCGTCGGCTGACCGGCAGGGGCGGTGCGGGTTGCGCTTGCCATTCGCGCCATAACGCGCCATGTCCCGCCCGCCGGACAGCCGCCGTCCGGCCCAGCAGGCGAAAGAAACCGGATGCTGTCCTACCAACATGCCTATCACGCGGGCAATCTTGCCGACGTCCACAAACACGCGCTTCTGGCCTTCATGCTTGACTATATGACGCAGAAGGACAAGCCGCTGACCTATCTTGAGACCCACGCCGGGCGCGGCCTTTATGACCTTGGCAGCGCCGAGGCGCAAAAGACCGGCGAGGCGGCGCAGGGGATTGACCTGGTGGAACGCCGGGGCTGGTTCGCACCGGATCATCCCTATGCAAGGGCGCTGGCCTCCAGCCGCGCCGCCCATGGCCCGCGCGCCTACCCCGGCTCGCCTCTGATCGCGGGGGCCTTTCTCAGGCCCGACGACCGGGCGATGGTGGCCGAGCTGCATCCGCAGGAGTTCGCCGCCCTGAACGCGGCGCTGCTGCCCTACCCGATCCACAGCCGCCAGATCGACGGCGCCGCCATGGCCATCGGCCAGACCCCACCCCTGCCCCGTCGCGGCCTTCTGCTGATCGACCCGTCGTGGGAGGTGAAGGCCGACTACGAGACGATGCCGAAACTGATCAGCGACATCCATCGCAAGTGGAACGTGGGGACCATCGCGCTTTGGTATCCGGTGCTGACCGACGGGCGCCACCGGGCGATGCTGGCGACGCTGGATCAGGCCGGCTTTCCCAAGGCGCTGCGCCACGAGGTCGGCTTCCCCCCTGCCCGACCGGGCCACGGCATGGTCGGGTCGGGCCTCTTCATCGTGAACGCCCCCTTCGGCACCCCCGAAGAGGCCGCCCGGCTGTCGCGCCTGTTCGGCCGGCTGTAAGGGCTGTCGCAAAAAATGGCTGCGGGACGAACCCGCAGCCCAGGGCCGATGCGTGCCGGGCAGACGGACCACGACAGACGTGCCTGCGCCGGATGTGCCGGACAGGGGGACCTTCCGGCAGGCGCACCTTGCCGGGGCTGCAGGTCAAACGCCTTGATCGAGGTCAATATCGGACGCGAATGCTGACCGCGGCAGCCCGGGGTCCGGCCGCGCGGCCTAGGCGGTTCCTGGGCGGCAGGCGCCCCCCGCCAATGCGGAACGCACGTCTGCCGGCCGCCGCCCCGTCCACAACGACCAAGGGCGGCGGGGCGCGGTCAGTCCCGCGCGCGTTCCTGATAGGCCAGATCGTCGGTGTTGATGACAATCCGCGTGCCCGCGCCGATATGGGGCGGCACCATGACCCGCAAGCCGTTCGAACAGATCGCCGGCTTGTAGGAGGACGAGGCTGTCTGGCCCTTGACCACAGGCTCGGTCTCGGTGATCTCGACCGTCACGCGCTGGGGATATTCGATGGCGATCGCCGCCCCCTCATAGGTCTTGAGATAGACACGGATGCCCTCGGTCAGAAAGACCTTGCCATCGCCCACGACATCAGGATGGACCGCAACCTGTTCATAGGTCACAGGTTCCATGAAATGGAAGCCCTCGCCATCCTCGTAAAGGAAGTCATATTCCCGCTCGTCCACCGTGGCCTTTTCGACCTGTTCGGTGGTCTTCCAGCGCTCGCTCACCTTCACGCCGTCGGCGATGCGGCGCATGTCGACCGTGGTGGTCGGCGTGCCCTTGCCGGGGTGAAAGTTGGTGGCGGACAGCACGGCATAAAGCCGGCCCTCCAGCTCGACGACATTGCCCTTGCGAAGCGAAGAGGCGATCACTTTAACCATGGCGTTCCTTGCAGTCCTGATGGCCCTTGGCTAAGCCACGGGGCAGAGTTCTTCGAATGGATCGGCTGGCCTTATCCGATCTTTCCCGAAATCTCCAGATGAAAGCGCCGATGCCCCGTCCCCCGTCCGACCTTCCCGCCTCTGCCTGGTGGCAGCCGCATGTCCACGCCGACCGCCGCGGGCTGCTGCTCGCGCGCAACCGCATTCAGGCCGGCATCCGGGCCTGGCTGGCGGCGCAGGATTTCACCGAAGTCGATCCGGCCGCGCTGCAGGTCAGCCCCGGGAACGAGGCGCATCTGCACGGCTTCCGGACCGAGGCGATCGGCAATGACGGCGCCGCGCGGCCGATGTATCTGCATACCTCGCCGGAATTTGCGATGAAAAAGCTGCTGGCGGCGGGCGAGCGGCGGATCGCGGCCTTCGCCCATGTCTGGCGCAACCGTGAACGCGGGGCGCTCCACAGCCCCGAATTCACCATGCTGGAATGGTACCGCGCGGGCGAGGATTACGCCACGCTGATGGGGGATTGCGTGGAATTCCTGCGGCTTGCGGCCCGATCCTCGGGTGCCGCCTTCCTGCGGTTCCGTGACCGGACCTGCGACCCGTTCGCCGAACCCGAACGGCTGTCGGTGGCCGAGGCCTTTGACCGCCATGCCGGGATCGACCTTCTGGCGACGATCCGCGCCGACGGGGCGACCGACCGCGACGCGCTGGCCCGGCAGGCGACGGCGGCGGGGCTGCGCGTCGGTGACGGCGACAGCTGGTCCGACCTTCTGTCGCGGATACTGGTGGCACGGGTCGAGCCGCATCTCGGACTCGGGCGCATGACATTCCTTGACCAATACCCGGCCGCCGAGGCGGCGCTGGCGCGCCCGGTCCCGGGTGACGCGCGCCTCGCCGAACGGTTCGAGCTTTATGCCTGCGGGGTCGAACTGGCCAACGGCTTTGGCGAATTGACCAACCCGGACGAACAGCGCCGCCGCTTCGGTCTGGAAATGGACGAAAAGCAGCGGGTCTACGGCGAACGCTATCCGCTGGACGAGGCGTTTCTGGCGGCCCTGTCGCTGATGCCGCCCGCCAGCGGCATCGCGCTTGGTTTTGACCGGCTGGTGATGCTGGCAACCGGCGCGCCGCGCATCGACGACGTGATCTGGACGCCGGTCGCCTGATACCGGCGCCAGCGCCGGGATCGGACGACCCGGTCGCGGTCCCCGCGCCCCCAACCCGGCAAGACCCGGCCCGATCCCGGGCGCAACGCAGCCCCGGCCGCCGCGCCGGGGCCTCCTGGTCGGCGGGGCGGGCCGGTCAAGCGGAGGTCAAAGAGAGGAACCACCCACACCGCACCTGCGGGGGGCGGCCGGCGCGGCGCCTGGTCGCGTGCGTTGGGGCGGTCCCCGGGGTGGCGTTCCCACAGGTGCGGGGCCGCTCAGCCCGGCGTTGCGGGACAGACTGCAACGCCCCAGTCGGCAGGGGCAAGTGACCCTGCCGACGCGCGCCACTCCCACCCTCGGCGCCCCCCGGTCGCCCAAAGCGACCGGGCAGCGCCTGCCCCTCCCGGAGGGCTGGCACTACGCGCCATCCGGGGCAGGCTCTGCCCTCTGTTGTGCTGACGGAAGCGGTCCCCGGGGGCGGCGTTTCCGCACGAGCGGGGTCGCTCAGTCCGAGGCTGGGGGGAAAGTCACCCCGGTCTCAGCCGGCAGGGGCACGTGACCCTGCCGCCCCGCACCGGTCCCGCCCGCACCGCCCGGTCGCCCGAAGCGACCGGGCAGCGCCTGCCCCTCCCGGGGGCTGGCGCTTCGCGCCGCCCGGGGCAGGCGCTGCCCTCTGTTCGTGCGTGTTGAGATGGACCCCGGGGCGGCGTTCCCGCATGAGCGGGGCCGCTCTTCCACCGGAAGATCGGCCTGTTCCGCTGAGCCCGACGTTAGCGGACAGGACTGCATCGACTCTCGCGGCAGGGGCCATCGCCCCTGCCGCCACACGCCGTTGCCACCCGCACCGCCCGGTCGCCCCAAGCGACCGGGCAGCGCCTGCCCCTCCCGGGGGGCTGGCGCTTCGCGCCGCCAGGGACAGGCGCTGCCCTCTGTTCGCGCGTGTTGTGATGGTCCCCCGGGCACCGTTCCCGCATGAGCGGGGCCGCTCTTCCACTGGAAGACCGGCCGTTCCCGCTCAGCCTGGCGTTGCGGGAAGCGACAGCAACGCCTCACCCGGCAGGGGCCATCGCCCCTGCCGCCGCGTGACGGCCCCACCCGCACCGCCCGGTCGCCCCAAGCGACCGGGCGGTGCCTGCCCCTCCGGGGGGCTGGCGCTACGCGCCATCCGGGGCAGGCACCGCCCTCTGTTGTGCTGACGGAAGCGGTCCCCGGGGGGCAGCGTTCCCGCATGAGCGGGGCCGCTCTTCCACTGGAAGATCGGCCTTTTCCGCTCAGCCCGGCGTTGGGGGGCAGGGCGCGACGCCCCAGTCGGCAGAGGCCCGTGACCCTGCCACCGCAGAACAATGCCAGCATGACCGCCCGGTCGCCCAAAGCGACCGGGCAGCGCCTGCCCCTCCCGAGGGGCTGGTGCTGCCCCCTGTTGTTTTGACGGAAGCGGTCCCCCGGGGCAGCGTTCCCGCATGAGCGGGGCCGCTCTTTCACTGGAAGACCGGCCTTTCCCGCTCAGCCTGGCGTTGGGGGAAGGGTCTGCGGTCTCCCGGGTCGGCTGGGGGCACGTGACGCTCGCCGTCGCGTCAACAGCCGGCCAGTCGTGACTTTATTGTTGCGGAAAACCGCCCAGTGTCGGGGCGGCATTTGAAACTGTCGCGTCACCGGCTAAAATGACGGCGGACGCCCGACGGCCTGCGGCAGCTGCAACCCGCACCCGGATTTTGACCCCGTCGGACGGACTGACTTGATATCAACCCGTTAGGCGACGGGGTGGGGGATGTAATGGTTCAGGCTGCGGCCGATCTTGCCGTGACACCGACCGGCGACTCAGGCCCGAATGCCGAGAGTCTGATGCGTTCGGGCACCTTTCAGGAGCGTCTGGAACAGGCGCGTCACCAGCGCGAACGGGTTCTGTCGCGCCGGCTGGAAGATCCCGCCAGCGAACAGGCGCGGGTCGAGGCCGCCAAACCCTGGGACCGTCCGACCGCCGAAGTGCGCCCGCTCAGGCGCGATCCCGAAGAGCGGGTCCTGCGTCGCCTGACCCGCCCGCCGGAACTGTTCGCACCCTCGAGCCTGCGGCAGCCGCCGGTTCCCCAGCCGGCGCCGCAAGCCGCGATCATTCTGGCACCACTTCTTCCGCAGCCCGAAACCGCCCCGGCGCCGACCCCGCCCGAAGAGACCGTCGCCATGGTGCCCGAACCCGCCGGTCAGGCGCTGCCGGTCCGTATGGCGGTCGGCTTCGGTTTTGGCCTGTTGCTGGGGCTTGGCCTTGCCCTCGTGGCGCTTGGCCCGGACGCAAGACCGCCCGCGGCAGCACCAGTGGCCGAGGCCCGGCCCGTCAGCCGCCCGGCGACGCCGGTGACGACCCAACCGGCCGCCGTCGACAACCTTGCCGGACTGGCGGGCGTCGCAGTTTTCGACCATCCCGCCCCGCCCGCCCGGCCCGAACTGCCGCAAGCCGACGCCCGGGCTGAAAGCCCGCCCCGGGCCGGCAACGCGCCGCCGCCGCGACCGGACCTGACCATCGCAGGTGCGAACCTCGGCCCGGCAGCAGGGCCGGACGGCCTGCCGGCCTCCGGCTTTGCCAAGGACGGGCTGACAGGGGCCGCCGCGCCGCGTCCTGCACCACTGACCGCGCCTGCAGGCGATCCGCCCCCGCCCGCACAGACCCCGCCCGCGCAGACCCTGCCCGCGACACCGAAGCCCGCGGCGGCCGTGCCGAAAGCCACCAAGAAGACGTCGACCAAGAAAAAGCGCGTCGGGGCGACGCGACCGTCCGGCGCCGATGCCGCCGAGGCGCAGGCGTTGAAACAGCGGCTGATCGAACTCTTGCAGAAATCCGCCGCACCCTGATAGGGCGGGACCGCACCAGACCCCGCCGCCAACCTGACAGCCGGACCAACATGCCCAACCCGAAACTCGTCGCCGTCATCACCGCCCTTGTCCTGATCGCCGGGGCAGCGGGCGCGCGGGCGGACTATTCGCTGGATCAGCTGCGCGCACTCGAACAGCTGGTGCTGGGCAAGGACACGGCGGCCCTTGGCGCCTATCTTGCCGCCAATCGCGGCCTGACCGAGGGCGACGACCCGCTTGCCCGCGAGCTGCGCGGCTTTCTGCAATGCGTCGAGGGCGGCCGGCTGGACTGTTTCGCCTCGGCCAAGACGGTTGCGGCAGTGATCGGCGACGACGGTTCCGAAACGTCGATCTACTGACGGCAGGCGACAGGGCGCCAGCGATGCAGACCAACCTCAGCCTCGCCTACGTCATCGACCCGCGCTTTCCCGGCGGAACCTCGGCCGCCATCGCCGCCGAACTGCGCGCGCTTGACGGGCTGGCCCGGATCAGCGTCCATGCCGTCAGCGCGGGGCTTTTCACCGGAACCGCCGTTGCCCCGGCCCTGGCCGAGACGCTGGATGACCTGCAACTGCCGCTGATCTGGGATGCGCCTGCGGTCGCCGCCGACATCGTCATCCTGCACAATCCGTCGTTCCTGAAATTTCAGCCGCGCCTTGCAACGCGGATCACCGCGCGCGATCTGGTCGTGGTCACGCATGAGAATTTTCTCAGGCCCGGCGGCGCCGAAGCGTTCGACGCGGGCGCCTGCCTTGGCCGGATCGACCGGGCGGCGCTGGCGCTGCGCAAATGGATCGCGCCGATCTCGGCCCACAACCGCCGGACGGTCGAAGACTGGCGCGCCCTGCGACCCGCACGCCAGCGGGGCTGGCAGCTGCTGCCCAGCGACTGGTTCAACATCTGCGCCTTTGCGCTGCTGCCGCCAACGGCCGCCCCCGCCGACCGGCGCGGGCGGCTGTCGCGCCCGGGGTTCGAGAAGTTCCCGCCGCTGGCCGCGATGGACCTCTGCTTTCCGCCGACGGCACAGGCCAATGTCATCCTTGGCGCCGATCATCTGACGGGGATGGCCGAACAGCGGCCGCACTGGCAGCTCTATCCGTTCGGCGCGCTTCCGGTCGCGCGGTTTTTCGCTATGATCGACTTCATGGTCTATTTCACCGCCCCGGGCTGGCGCGAAAGCTTTGGCCGCGTTCTGGCCGAGGCCATGGCGGCGGGCAAGGTCGTGCTGTCCGATCCGGACACGGCCGCGCCGTTCGGTCGGGGCGTCCTGCCCTGCCGCCCGGACGAGGTCGAGGCCCGCATCGCGCGACTGATCGCGACGCCCGGCGCCTTCGGCACCCAGGTGGCGGCGGGGCAGTCGGCGCTGGCGGCCTTTTCGGCCGAACGGTTCCGCGACGGTTTTGCGACTTTTGCCGACGAGTGCCGGGGGACCCCCGCATGATCCTGATCGAGGCAGGCGACCACAGTGCCGAGGCGTTCGACAGGCGGCTGGTCCTGGCGGGCGCCCTTGCCGCGCGCGGGCACCGCGTGGTCATCGACGAGGCAGCGCTGCCCGACGATCTGCCGCGCCCCCTGAAGTACGAGGCAGCAGCCTATGTCACCGCCATCGACCCCGCGGTGCTGACCTGCATCCTGATCCTCGGGCCTTTGCCGCCGTCGGCCGAGGTGCTGGCAAGGCTGCGGGCCTACCGGCTGGACCCCGGGGTCGGGGTGACACTGATCGGCAGCTTTGCCGACCGTCAGGCCGGGATCGCCGCGCGGGCCGCCGTGGCCTATGCCATCGGGCGCGAACCGCAGGTGATCCGGCTGACCGGCGACGGGCACCCCTCGCCGCTGGCCGAGGCGGCAGCGTTCCTGTCGGTCGCGCCGCCCGCCGCGCGGGAACGGCCACCCGGTGCGAAGGCCCGGCTTCTGATCGTCGGCCCGGCCGCAACGCTGGCCGAACCCGCGCGCCGCAGCAGCCTTCAGGCCATCGCCTATCATCCCGGCCTCTCGGCCTGTCTGGTGGCGACCGACCAGCCCGGCCCGCCGCCCGATCTGCCCGCCGGCCTGCCACTGATCCGGCTTGACGGGCAGGCCCCCCTGACCATGGCGGCGGGCGCCGATCTGGCGGTCTTTCTTGGCGACGGCCCGGTCTGCGGGCGGCAGGCGGCGATTGCCGCCGCCCTGCTGGCCGGGGGGCGGCCGGTGATCGACTGCACGCCCGGCGCAGCGCTGGTGGCGACCGGCGCGCCGGTGCTGCAGGGGCCGGACGACTGGGGCAGCCTTGGCGCCTATCTTGACGGGACCGTCCTGCCCAACCTGAACCAGATCGCCCGGTTCATCGGCAAAAGCCCCTGGCTGGCCGGCCAGCGGCTGACCGACCCCGAGGCCCTGGTGGGCCCGCCCCCGCCCCCTGCCCCGGCGCGGCCGCCGCTGACCCTGTTCCTGCCGACCAACGGCATCGGCCTTGGCCATGCCCAGCGGTCCTGCCTGATCGCGGCCGAACTCACCGGCCCGCCCGCCGCCTTCGCCGCCTTTCCAAGCTGCGTGGCGCTGGTGCAGGAACGTGGCTTCGACGCGATGGCACTGGTGCAGAAAAGCCCGGACCATCCCGAACCCTTCGCCAACGACATCGTCAACCACCAGCGTCTGGGCGCCGTCCTGCAGCCGGGCGACCGGCTGGTCTTTGACGGTGGCCATGTCTTCCACTCGATCGAGCGGCTGATCGCGGAAAAGGCGCTCGATGCCTGCTGGATCAGGCGCGGGCTCTGGCAGCCCGGCCCGGGCAATGACCGGATCGGCGACCGGGAACGGCTGTTCCGGTCGGTCATCGTCCCGACCGAGGCGTTTGCCGAACTGAACGCGCAGGCCCGCTTTGGCGACAGGGCAGAGCCGGTCGGCCCGGTGGTGCAGCGGGCGTCCGGTCTGTTGCCGCCGGAAGTGGTGCGCGAACGGCTGCGCGCCGGGACCGGACGCGACTTTGCCCGCCTTGTGGTGACGATGCTGGGCGCGGGCTTTGCCGCCGACCGATCGGCCCAGATGCAGACCGTTGCGGCGCTTTGCGAACGGCGGGCGGACGCGCTGCATCTGGTTGTCGTCTGGCCGGGCGCCGTGGTGCCGCCGGCGCTTTACGGCTGGCAGAACACCCGCGTGGTGCGGACCCATGCGGCGCTGGCGCTGGCGCGGGCTGCCGATCTGGTGATCTCGGCGGCCGGTTACAATTCGTTCCACGAGGCGCTTTATCACCGGCTGCCGACGATCTTCGTGCCGCAGATGTCGGAATTCATGGATGACCAGACCCGCCGCGCCCGCGCCGCCTCGGATCGCGGGCTGGCGGCGACGGTCATGGCCGACGATCTGCTGATGCTGGGGCGCGAGGTCGCGGCCTTTCTTGACCATGGCAAGGCGGCCGAGGTCGCGCGCGCCCTTGCCGCCGTCACCCTGCCCGAACCCGGCAACCGCGCGGCGGCACGGCTGATCGAAGGGGGGCCGGCATGAGCGGGCATGACTGGCATGTGATCCTGGCCCGCATCTCGCCCCGGGAACCGCTGGACCTTGACCAGACGGTGCTGGCCACCGAAGCGGCGCCCGCCCGGGGCCAGGCGCTGATTCCGGCGGCGACCGGGGCCGCCCCCCCGGCGCGGCTCTGGCAGCGGCCCGATGCCGGGCGCGTCGCCATCGGTGTCCGCGTCACCCGCCCGATTGCCGATCCGGCCGCCACCGCCACCCGCCTTGCCGCCGCCGCGATTGAACGTGGGATGCTGCCGGTGATCCTGTCGGCCCTGCCGCTTTGCGGGCTGGAACAGTTCGGCTTTCGCGTCGAACGGCTGACCGACCCCGGGCAAGAGGCGGCGCTGGTGCAGTTCTGGGACATGGCTCTGGTGATCGACGCGGCCGAGATCGAGCTTTTCGGCTGACCGGGGCGCCGTCAGTCCGATGGGACGGCCAGCGCGCGGATGCCCGCCTCGACCCGGTCAAGCAGCGCCAGCGTCACACGGCGGGCGGCCTCGGCGTCGCGGGCGATGATCGCCTCGTACAGCGCCCGGTGCAGCGCGAACGAGCCGTTGCCGAACGGCGGCGCGTCTGCGGGGCGTGCAAAGAACAGATGCAGAGGGCCGCTGACCGGGCCGATGATCCGCTCGAACAGCGGGTTGTTCGCTGCCCGGTAGATCGCCAGATGAAACCGCAGATCTTCGGCCGTGGCGCTGCCGGTGCGGATATGGACCTGCTCCATCTCCTCAAGTGCGGCGCGGATCTGGTCAAGCTGCGCCGGGCTTGCAGTCCGCGCCGCCAATGCCGCCGCGTGACTTTCCAGCGCCCGGCGCACATCCAGCGCCTGCAACAGGCTTTCGGCGCCGTCATCCACCGCCAGCGGCACCAGCACCTCGGACCGCCCGGGACGGCGCTGCAGGAACGTACCGGTGCCATGCCGGACCCGGACAATCCCCATCGCCTCAAGCTTGCGCATCGCCTCGCGCAGCGAAGACCGGCCGACCTGCAGCGTCTGCATCAGCACCTTCTCGGTCGGAAGCCGCGCGCCGGGCACAAAGTCCCGCTCGCTGACAAGCTCGATCAGGCGCGCGGCGATTGCCTGCGGCTTTGTCGACGTCTGAAATGTCACTTCCGTCAGCCCCGTCGAAATCGCGAGTGGTTTACGCAAGGTAAACTAAAGGCATCCGGCCAGAAAGCGCAATTTCGCCCGTTGCCTGCGGCATGAGCGCCCAGCCCGATGAACAGGCAAAATGAAAACCCGCCCGCCGGGATGGCGGGCGGGTCTGAGGCGCCTGTGGCGCCGTTACTGGCTCAGCTTGTTGTACTCGGCAAGGCCGGTGGCGACGATGTCGTACCATTCGCCCGATTCGCGCATCTCGGTCAGACCTTTGTTCAGCATCGCGATATAGACACGGCCGCGCGGGTTGGTTTTCGAGGTGACGAACCGGTAAGAGATGATCTTCGACAGGTTCGGGTTCAGCGCGATCTTGTCCAGCGCCTTCAGCTCGGTGAAATTGTCGGTGATCGTCTCAAGCTCGATCGAATAGACGTCGATTTCGCCGCTCAGCAGCATCCGGGCGCAGTCCATCGGCGTCTTGGGCTTGACCATGGTGATGAAGGGCTCGACCAGACCTTCCTCTTCGATGTCCGAGGCCGACCAGTCTTCGGGACGGCAGACCTTGGCGCCCTTGTAGTCGGCATAGGCCTTGACGTCGGCATATTTGTTGCCCGGCAGCGTCACGAAGCTTTCCGCCACCTCATAGACCGGCAGCGAAAAGTCGAAGTTGGTGCATTTCTTGACCGAGGCTTCGCCCATCAGGTCCATCTTGGCGCAGTTCGGCTGTTGCCAGGCAACGGAAATGTCGTAGGCGCCCGACGGCAGCAGCGTGTCGAGGTGCGAACCCCAGTCGTCGACCCAGGCCACGGTGCCCTCGCGGTTGTTGCCGCCGCGCTGCAGCGCCGTGGATGCAAGGCGCACCAGAATGCCGCCGCCCGACAGGTTTTCGTCGGTAAAGGGCTTCCAGGCATTGCCTGACACGAACTTCAGCGGCGGCTCGTAGACGTTGCTTTTCACCGCCGTCGCCGCCTGCTTTGCCTCTTCGGCCTTGATGACGGACGACAGTTCGGCGTCAGCGGTCAGGCGGCCGTCCTCGCAGGGCAGTTTCAGTTCCAGTCCGGCCGTCAGGCTGTTGGGGTTGCCCGCCAGCGCGTCGCGGTTGGCGTTGAAGATGATCTGATAGTCGAAACTGCCGTAGGCTTTCATCGAGATCGAGCCGAGGCTGTCGCCGGCCTGGACCTTGTAGGTCGTGCAGGCCTCTTGCGCCTGTGCCCCGAAGGGTACGGCCAGGGCAAGGGCCAGTGCGGCGGCGGTGCGTTTGGCAGTCAGCATGGTGATTTGCATTCTTCTGTCCTTCTCAGTTCGGGCCATGGCAACCGGGGATCAACCGGCGCCTGCCGTTCTTCAGTTGGTCTTTGCGGGTTGATCGTTTTTCAGGGCGGTCGACACGATGTCGTACCATTCGCCGGACTGGTACATCTGGGTGATCCCGGCATTCAGCATGTCCAGGGCCTTGACGGCCTCGGGGTTGGATTTGTGGGCGATGACATGCAACGTCTTCACATGGTTCAGCTGCGGATTCTCGACGATCTGGTCAGTCAGCCCCATACGCGCCGCCTCGTCCACTGCCACCTGGGTGTCAAGCGACACAAGGTCGACCTCGCCCTTCATCAGCTTGTCGAAACAGACCGACACTTGCGTCGGGCGCACCAGCTCGACGGTGGGTGCCACCAGCCCGGCGGCATCAAGGACGCCGGTCGTGTAACCCTCGGGGCGGCAGATGCGCTTGCCGTTGAACTCGGAATACCGCGTGGCCTCGCCCAGACCGCTGTCCTTGCGGGCGAAAAAGCCGTCAACAACCTCGTAGAACGGCGCGGAAAAGGCAAAATTCTCGCAGCGGTTCCGGTCACCGGCCGACAGGCTGGCGGCATGTTCGCAGTCGGGCCGCGTCCAGGGAAAGCTGAGGTCATAGGCGTGGGCGGGCAACAAAGCGTCGATATGCGCCTGCCAGTCATTGATGAAGGTCAGCGTGTAGGCCCTGTCGGGTGCCGCACGAAAGACCGACATTTCGACCAGCTGGGTAAAGATGCCGCCGCCCGGCAGGCGTTCGTCGGTAAAGGGCGCATAGTCATTGGCGGTCACCAGCGTCAGCGGTCGCTCGCCGGCCTTCGCCACCGGTGCGGCGGCCGAGGCGGTCGTCACGGCCTGGCCGCCCGTCGCCGCCGGATCGCAGGGGATCGCCAGCACCATGCCGACTTCGATCAAATCGGCCTTTTGACCGATCGCGGCGCGGTTCGCGTCAAAGACCAGCCGGTATTTGTCGCCGTCGCCATAAGCCTGCCGCGCGATCTTGCGCAGGTTGTCGCCACGTTCGACCGTGTAGCTGCCGCAGGCCTGTTGGGCCATCGCGGCGCCGGTGCTCAGCAACAGTGCGACGATCGTCACACGGCATGCTGCGGCTTTCTTCCTCATTCCTTCGCTCCTTCTGCGACCATGTCGGCAGCTGGCCCCTGCCCCGGGGGCGCCTCTGGTTCTGTCGTTTTCGCGCCGGCCATGCCGGCGAGATCTCTGCCGCGCTCAGCTGACCTTGATCACCGCAAAGGACACATTGTCCTGATCGGGATCGTCCAGCCGTTCGACGGCCGTCATCAGCGCATCGACCAGATCGCTGCTTTTCGCGTTCTGATGTTCCTTGACGATGTCATGGATTTCTTCGTTGGTCAGAAACTGCAACCCGTCACTCGATACGATCACGATATGGCCGGGCTGAAGCTTCAGCGGCGGCTGGCTGCAATCCATCCTGGCGATGGCCGACCCCATCAGGACCGAGGTCAGGCAGTTGCGGTCGGGATGGTTGCGGCCGGACTCGGGGTCAAGCATCCCGGTCCGCACCATCATGTCGATCTGCGGTGCCAGCGAGTGATCCTCGTTCACCTGCCGCAACTCGCTGCCGTCAAAGACGTAAAGCGGCGAGTCGCCGACCGAAATCCAGTAGAGATGCCGGTTGGCCAGCACCGGCACCACCAGCGTCGTCCCCATGCCCGCCACCGACCGGTTGCGCCGGACATAAGAGGCGATCGAGGCATTGGCCGCCAGCGTCGCTTCCTTCAGTATCTCGGGGATGGTGCCGGCGGGCGGCGGCTCGTCATAAAGCCGGTCCTTCAGATATTCGGCGATTTCCGAGACGACCAGCCGGCTGGCGATGTCGCCCGCCTCGTGACCGCCCATGCCGTCGGCCAGGACGATGAACCCGCGGCCTTCCTCTTCGGGAAAGTCGATGGCCACGGCGTCTTCCTGATAATCACGCCGGCCCTTGCTGGCGGCCGCTGCAACATCATAGATCATTGCTTCCTCGTGGCCCTTCAGGCCGTCCAATGAAAGTCGGGGCCGCAGAAGGCGACGAACTGCATCGTCGTTTCGCCGATGCGGATCTTGTCGCCGGTCTCAAGCGTTTCGGTCGACAGGACCGGGCGGCCGTTCAGGCGGACGATGTTGGTCTTGCCGCCGTGGCCGAGGTAGAATTTCCGGTCCTCGTGGTCAAAGGCGATGGCCGCGTGGTTTGACCGCGATACGGCCATGTCGCCGAAGTTCAGCTGGATCGCCTGGTCGTCGCCCCGTCCGATCTGCGACACACCGGCCTGCAGCGCGATGCCGGTGCCGCGGCCCGGGCCGTCGGTGATCACCATCCAGCCCACGGGGAACATGGCGTGGGGCGTGGCCTCGGCCTTGGCCTCGCGGGCGAAAATGTCGTCGATGCGGCCGTCGGAATGTTCAAAGCCAAGGAAGGTGGTCTTGACCCGGCTTGACCGGCGTGCCGGGGCGGGGGCGGGTTCGGCGGGGGCCTCGGCAACGGGTGCCGCGACGGGCGCAACGACTTCGGCTGCGGGCGGCGGCTCGATGGCGGCGGGCGCAGGGGGCGCAGGGGGCGCCATCACCGGTGCCGGAAGTTCGCTGACCGGCCCGGCTTCAACCGGCACCAGGACCTCGGCCGGTGCGGGTTCGGCGACGGCGGCCGCGACCTCGGCCAGCAGCGAGACCTCCTCCGGCGCCTCCGGGGGCGTCTCAGCCACGGGCGCGGCCGGCATATCGTCGAGATGGGCGATCAGCGTCGCCGCATCCCAGTCCATCGACGGCTCGTCATCGGCAATGGCCTGCGCTTGCTCGGCGACAGCCTCGGGCTCGGCCAGCTTCGGCTCTTCCCGGCCGCGCAGGCGGCGGGCGAACAGGTTCAGCGGCGAAGGGATCCGGCGCCGTTCGGCGACGGGTGCCGCAGCCTGCTCATCCTCGTCGGTGGATTTCTCGAACCAGTAAGAGGCTGAATTGCCTTGCTTTACCATGCTGTTACCCTTTCTTGTCGACTGGCCGGAACCGGGCCGAAGACTGATCACCTACTCCCGGACGCGCAACGACATCGGCGCGCCCCTTGTCCTATTCGTCTGACCGGGCGACGGCGGCTGGCGCCTCGGTGGCCAGAAACATCGTCTCGGTCAGAACCTCGTCACCCCGGATGATCGAAAACTCGGCGGCGCGAAGCTTGTTGCCGGCCAGCGCGGTCACGACCTGTTCAAGCGCCTCGGGCCCGTCGATCGCGACGCCGCTGGTCTTGTCGCGGAAAAGCACGTCGCCCACCCGCAGGCCGCCGGCCTTGCTGCCCCGCACGGCGGCGACCACCGTCCGCCATTGCCCCTCGGAATAGTCCGCGGTCGCGCTGACGCCATTGGCCAGGCTGACCATCCGCACGGCAGGGACCGCCAGAAGACCGGTCTGCGCCGCACCAAGTTCATCGGTATAGCCGACCGAGGCGCGGGCATAGCCGTCCGGATCGACATGCAGGCCGCCAAGCACCGAACCGGCCACCGTCGCGCCCTTTTGCAGCGCCGCGCCATTCACCGAACGGATCGAGATGCCCGGCCTGATCCAGTCGCCCGACAGGGCAAGATCGGCCGAGGGGTTGACCTGCGACACCAATGCCACCTGCTGACCATCGGTCAGGCGCGTGGTTTCCGAAAACGGCATGCGCACGTCCCAGGCGGCAAAGCTGACCTGAACGGCCGCAACCGGCGCCAGCGGTGCAACTGCCTTGATGACCGGTGCCGCAACCCGCTCGGCCGGGGGCAGGGCCGCCGCCATCGCGACCTTCGGCGCGCTGGCGGCCGGCAGTTTCACCGCCGTTGCGATGGCGGGCTTCGGCATCGGTTTTTTCCGCGCGCTGCTGACGGCCGCCGCGATCTTCGGGTCGGCGGCGACCGAACCCGACGACAGCGCGGCAAGCGAGGTTTCGGTTTTCTGCGCCAGAGCGCCGGTCTTGACAACGACCGGGGCGGCCGGACTTGCATCGTCCGACCCGCCGGTCATGACATAGGCCAGACCGGCAATCGCGGCGGCGGCAGCGATGCCAGCCATCAGCGGCAACCGCCGGCGCGGCGCCGGGGCCGCCGTTTCGGCCAGCGGCTCGCCGTCGGGGATCGGTGCAAAGCGCGCGCCAGCCTTCGCCGTCGCGACCGGCACATCCAGCGCGGCGGGGGCTTCGGGCTCGGCAGTGAGTTCGGGGCCGGCAGGGTCTTCGACCTCGTCGGGCGTCTCGATCCTCGGGGCGGCTGCGACCGGTGCGGGTGCCTTGACCGGTTCCGGCGCTGCGGGCGGTTCCGCGACATGCGGCGCCTCGTCAGCTGTCTCGGCGATCATCTGCAGGACCGCGGCTTCCAGAAGGTCGCTCTCGGCCGGGGTCGGCGCGACGCCTTCCTTGAACATCCGCAGCCAGTCGGCCGCCGACTGCAGCCGGTTGCGGGGGATGGTGTTCAGCACCTTGTCGATTGCTTCCAGAAAGCCGACAGGATAGCCGGAAAACCGCCCGAAGAGAGGCTTATAGGGATCAGGCCGATTTTCGGCCAGCGCGGCAAGCCGCACCTGCCCGTTGACCGGCGCCTCGCCCGAGATCAGATGGTAAAGCGTGGCGCCCAGCGCATAAAGGTCGCTCCACGGCCCCTGCTCGCTGCCGGCGATGTAGAATTCCTGCGGCGAATAGCCGTCCTTGACCACCCGCAGCGCCGTCAGCGCCCGGCTTTTGCGCGACGCCTGTTCGCGCGCGGCGCCGAAGTCGATCAGGATCGGCTCGCCGTGTTTGTTCAGCAGGATGTTGTCCGGCGAAATGTCGCGATGCAGCATGTCGCATTCATGGATGAACCCGACGGCCGACAGCATCTTTTCGGTGATCGTGACGATCTTGGCCGGTTCCAGCCGCACCGCCTTGTCCTCGATCGTCTCCAGAAGGTCGCGGCCGTCGATATAGTCGATGGCCATATAGGCGGTGCCGTTGTCCTCGAACACCTGATGGACGGCGACGATGTTCGGATGAACAAGCTGCGCCATGTTATGGGCTTCACGCACGAAAAGCTGAACGACCGAGCGCAGTTCAGCCTGATGCGCGCGCGACCGGGCGGCCACGACGGTCTTGCTGCGGCGGCAAAAGGCGTTCGGGAAACATTCCTTGATGACGACCGTCCGGTTCAGGCTGTCCTTGGCCACATAGGTGATGCCAAAGCCGCCGTTGTTCAGAAAGCGCGTGATCGTATACTGGCCTTTCAGCAGCTTCGTGCCGGGCTGCAGCTCGTCGACTACGCTTTCGGGGGCGTCGTCTAGCGGCTGTTCGACAGCTTTCTGTTGCGCCATGATCCGTTCCTTCCGTCTGGCCACGCGACCCGTTTGCTTTGCGCGGTTCTGGCCGGACCGGTCGGGACGGACGCTTTTTCCAGCGCTGTCCAACACAATCTTTCCCGCCATCGCCCCAATCCTCGGGGTCTTAAGTCACCGCGGATGGCGGCGAAAATGGGGCGGTGAAATGAAATTATAAAGGATTGGCCGAAATCGGTGGGATTGATGCCAGTTCCTGTCCAATGGCCGGAAGCGTCTGTGGCGGCGTTGCACCAGAACCGGGCGGCCGGCAACAGGCATGCGCCGCCCGACATCCCGTATTATACATATATATCAATATCTTGTTGAAAATACATGAGATCTTTACCGATGCGCGACATCGGCCGCCGCGCCATCACCATCATATCGCCACAATAAGCTCGGCGCGCCATTGATGCCGTTTTCGCAGCACGCCGTCCGCGCTCAGCGGGCGGTCTGAACCAGGCTGTCGGTCAGTTGCAACAGAATGCGTGCGGCGTCGACGGCCGCGCTGTCGCTGGTTTCGAACTGCAGAAGGATCAAGAGATCATTGGCCCGCTCGAACTCGTCCGACAGCCATTCCTCGCCCTGATCGCGGCCACCGGCGGCGGCCAGATCCTCGACGAACCCCTCGACCTCGCGCTGGACGGCGATGATGAATTCCGTGTTGCCCTCGGTGTCGCCCGCAGCAAGGTCGCGGGAAACGGTCGCCAGGCGGCTGGCCCAAAGCGCGCGCAGGTCCGGTCCGGGGGCCTCGGCGGGCGCGGGGGCCGGTTCCGGCACGGGCGCTGCCGGCGCGACGGCCGCCCTTGGCTCCAGCCCGTCCAGGACCGCCATCGCCGGGGCGATGAACTGCTGAAGGCCACGGCGGATTTTGTCGATCTCGGCCTCGCGGACCTCGACCGCGGCGGCGATCACCGCCTCGACCAGTTGCGCGGCGCCGCTGACCGACCAGAGATCCTCGAAATCATCGCCCGGATTCTGCAGCGCCATCAGCGCCACCATCGTCGACACCGGGATCACGTCGCGAAAGCTTTTCAGCCGGTCGGGCGTCAGCTTTTCCTTGGCCTCGGCGATCCCGGCCTCGCTCACATCCTCGGCGTGGGTCAGCACCAGCATCGCATTGCGGATCAGCCGCCCGGGGATCAGCCGCCAGCTGTCGCTGTCGGACTTGATCATCGGATTGTCGGCCCGGCTGCACCAGAGCATGACATCGGCCAGCCGCATCAGGGTGAACACCGCGCGCTTGCTGCTTTCGGCATCGTCAAACCCGGCGATGTCGATCAGCGACAGGCCGTCAAGCGCCTCGCAGTCGATCTCGAGCGTGACAATGTCGGGCGACAGGGCCTTGGCGGCGCTGAGGTTGCGGCCCGGAAAGGCCTGGCTGGGCCGGTCCCACCAGCTGGCGATCGTCCGTTCGGTCGTCGCGTGGCGCACAACCGTGGTCGGCAGGCCTTCGGCGGCCAGACCGCTGGGCAGGACACGTTCGCCGATCAGAAGGTTGATCAGGCTGGATTTTCCGGCCGCGCTTTTCCCCGCAAACGCGATGCGCACCGGCGTCTCCAGCCGCGTCCGGTAGGCCTGCGCATGGTCCTGCGCCGTCTCAAGCACCGCGTTCATCGCCGGGTCAAGCCGTTCGAGCCTGTCCAGAAAATCGCCGACCTGACGAAGTTCCCGTTCGGCCGAGGGGAAAGCGCTCATGCCTGCCCCCTGCCCTTGTCCGCGCCGCCCGAGGCGGCGACCCAGGCGGCGATCAGCGCGGCGCGGTCAGCCGCCTCGCCGACATTGACGACGATGTCCGACGCCGTCAGGCCAATTGCCAATGACCGGCCGCCGATGGCCTCGGTCGTGGAGATCATCATCCCGGGTCCGATCAGCCCGGCGACCTCGTCTGCCCAGCCCGCCTGTTCGGCCGCCAAAGCCGCCGCAAGGTCGGACGGGACCTGAAGCTCTTCGGCGCCATTCTGTTCCAGAACCTCGCCCGCCGCCGAAATGACCGTCTGGGCCAGCGTCCAGGGATGGGCAGCGTCCAGAAAGGCCGCACCTTCGCCGCTGTAGGCCGCTGGCGGGGCAAAGCCGCGAAACCAGTCCTGTTCCTCGCAAAACCGCGCCAGGTCGGCGGCGGTCTGGCCGACATCATCGGCGGCGACATCCTCGGCCAGCGGGTGCTGCTCGAGCCGGACGGGCTCTTCGATGGCCGCAAGCCCGGCCAGCGCCTCGCCCAGGACGACCAGCTGATCGTCGCGGCTGGCGCCGGGGTCGGCCGTCACCACATAATGGCCGCCGTCCCCGGCCGAGACCGAAACCCGCATCAGCCGCCCGCTGGCAGCCGTCAGCGTGCAGCTGAGCCCGTCGGCCGTCGAGAAGATCAGGTTGCGGGGCAGGATCGTGTCGGCGATCAGCGCGACGATTGCCTGCAGACGGTCGGCCAGCGTCGCCCCCGCAAGCCCCGGCGGCTTCAAGGCCCCGGCGGGTCCGGCGGCCAGCAGCGCCTCGGCCCGGGCAAGCAGCGATATCGTCATGGGCGCAAGCGTCAATTCGGTTTTCTTTCCATCGGACAGGTTTCCCCCCGGCGGCGGGTCAAAGGGCTGCGGCGACCAGGCTGCGATGGGCCGCCACCTGCCGTTCGATCACCCCGGGGTCGGCGGTTCGGGCGCAGATATAGCACAGCGCATGTTCGGGAAAAGACGGCGAACGCACGAGGACATGCATCGCCCCCTGCCCCATGACCATCACGCTTGCCCCCACCCCCGTCGCCCCGTTCCGTCCGGTCCCGAGCCTGTCGCGCAGGGCAGCCAGGGCCGGGCTGTCCAGCAGGGTCGCGGCCAGCAGGGCCAGCCTGTCCAGAAGTTCCTGCGCCACCGGGCTGCGCGAGGCGGCGCCCAGCACCAGCCCCGACGGCATATCCACATAGCAGACCGTCTGGCAGTCGGGCAGGTCAGCCAACCCGGCCTCCAACGCATCCTTAAGTGACATCGACACCCCGTATCGCCGGCTATCCCTGGCCGGTCGCGCTACATCTGATCGTCATCATAGCGCATGTCAACGGCGGCTTCCGGCCGCAGGAACATGCCGCGACGGTCAAGCCGGTCGACGAACTGGCCGATGGCGGCCAGCATCTGCGAGATTGACCTGATGTCGCCCTCGGCCAGAACCTCGTCCCAGATCGCCCGCGCCGTCACCGGACCCGGAGCGGCGGCAAGACCTGTCACAACGTCTTCGTCCAGCTCGGCCGGTTGCGGTGCCTCGGCGACCGGCTCGGGCGCCATCCCTTCGGCGGCCATCTCGTCGGCCGGTGCCGCTTCGGCCGGTGTTGCTTCGGCCGGCGTCGCTTCGGTCACGGCCGAAGACCGGCCGATGCTGGCCAGCACGGCCGAGAAGTCCTCGGGCGCGACCTGGAAGGCGTCACTTGCCACTTCGGTCGGCGCGCTGTCGTCGTCGTCCGGGGTCACGAGATAGGCGCTGAGGTTGAGAACGGCAGGCGGCGCGGCCGGTGCGACCTCGTCTTGGGTCGGTTCGGTCGCATCCACAGCATCCTCGTCCGCCGCCACAGGCGTCGGCACGGCGCGAAGCGGGGTCGGCGCAAAGGCCGGGGCCTCGGCCGCTTCGTCGTCGCGGCGGTCCTCGTCGCGGCGACGGGCGCGGCCCGACGAGGGCACGCGCGCCACCCGGGCCGGGCGCACGCCTGCTTGTTGCAGCGGCACGACCACGCCGGACGTCGCCTGCGCGGGGGCGTCGCCGGCAGGCGGGGCGCCGTTGATCGTGTCGGCGACCTGACGCAGGGTCCGGGCCAGCCGGTCGGCGCCGCTCGCCTCGAACAGTGCTGCGCCATCCTCCATCGAGACCGAGCGGATCGCGTCCAGCGTCGAGAACATGATGATGTCGCGAAAGCCATGGCCGATCTCGTGGCGCAGACGCGCCTCGACCCGGCGGCGGTCCTTTGGTTCCAGCTTGTCGGCGCGCGTGGCCAGCAGGACCGAGGTCCCGAACAGTTTTTCCGGCATCGCCATCCAGGCGCTGCGCTCGCTTTCGCGCCAGGCCTGCGGCGCGTGGGTACACCAGATCACCGCGTCGACGAATTCGACCACGGCCTGCCGGTACATGTCGGGAATGTTCGGGTCGGAAATGCCGGGCGTGTCGATCAGTTCGAACTCGCGCAGCAGATCGGATTCGCAGGTGATCCGCACATAGCGCACGCCTTCGACCGCAACCGTCGCCAGCTCTTCAAAGCTCAGGTCGCGGCGGTTGCCGTCCATGTCGACGGCATGGGCAGCGCGCGGACCATGGCTGATCCAGACCGGCGGCATCTGCGTCGCCGTCACCCGGGTCGGCAGGATTTCGGCGCCCAGAAGGAAGTTGATCAGCGTCGTCTTTCCGGCGCTGAACTCGCCCATCAGGCCGATGCGCGGCAGGCCCGGCATCCGCTGCGGCGCCGGATCGGAGACGCTCGTCGCTTGCGGATCGTCCTGGCGTACGGGGTTCAAATCGCTCATCTTCTTCTCCTATGCCGCCTCGGCGTCGAGATCGCGGAGGATCTCGCCCAGAACCATCAACCGGTCCTCGGAAATCTGCGTCGCCCCGTCGCCCGCAACCGGCGCCGCAGCACCCTCTTCGCCGCTGAGCAGCCGGGAAATCGTTTCACGCTGTTCGGCCATGAAGCCCGCATAGAGCCCGCGCAGCTTTTCAAGCACCGGCCCGGCCTGAACCCCCTCAAGCTCTTCGGTCATCGACTGGGCTTCCGCCCGGATCAGATGGACATAGTCGCTGGCAAAGCTTTCGACGCCCTTGCGGCGTTTCCACCAGCTGCGCCACCAGGTCGAATGCAGGTCAAGGGCGATGGTCTTGCCCAACCCCACCGGCGGCGGGACCTCGGGCGGCAGGGGCGCCGCGATCTTGAAATCGGTCATGTCGCCGGGAAGGCAGGCCTGATAGACCGCCTCGACGCTGCGGGCGGCCTCGTCGAGGATCTGGCCGCCACGGGCGCGGACCGAACGGGCAAAGGTCGAATAGGCCGCCCGCTGCAAGACGCGAAGCCCGGCGGGATCATAGCTCCATGACCCCTGTTCGCCATGGGCCTGCAGATGCTGGATCAGCGAATCCGTCGCACGCTTGATGAAGCCGGCCTGCGCCTTGTCGAGCCGGTCGTGAAGGTCGGCCGCCAGCACCTTGACCGCAAGGTCCATCTCGGCGCCGATGCGGGCGTCGATGTCGGCCATCGCCTGCGCCGGGTCGGCGCCGTTGAAGTCCGGCAGATCTGCCGCGCGGCCACCACGGGCCCGGTCCGCGACCAGCGAGGCCCGCGCCTCGTTCGTCAGGTTCTTCACGCTGCGGCCGATTTTCTGGTGCAGCCGCTGGGCGCTGCCTTCGCTGACCCGCTCGCCGATGGCCGCCAGCAGCGCCGGAACGCCCGACGCCGCCCAGGTCGTGTCGCAGGAATCGTTGCGGACAAGGTCGGTCTGGCCCGCGACCAGATTTTCGAGACTGTCGAGCGAGTCGCCCGACAGCCTCTCCATATCGCCGGTCAGGGCGGCTTCGGCCCATTTGGCGCTGCCGAAGATCAGGCTGACGTCGCCGCTGATGCGGTTTTGCTGCAGCGTCGCCAGAATGCTGGCGCGAATCTCGGGGATCTGCTCGGCCGGTCGCGGCAGTTCATCGACGCGGTTCACGAAGATGATGATCTGGCGGTTTTCAAGGTTGGCGATGATGCGCAGCAGCGCAAGATCGGCGGTCGACAGGGCCTGATGCGCCGACAGGACAACGACGCAAAGTTCCGAGCCGCGGAGCGCGCGGATGGTGATCTGTTCGCGCATCATGAACGTGTCATTGACGCCCGGCGTGTCGCAAAGCTGCATCGGCATCGCATAGGCCGGAACATCCAGATAGATCTCGGCGGCCTTGGTGATGTCGGCGAACCGGCCGGTCTTGACGTTCGCATCCTGCAGTTCGGGCGCATCGCCAAGGCAGACATAGCGCTCGACCAGTTCGGTATCGACATAGCCGTAGGTATGGGTCTGGCCGAGCAGAAACTTGAAATGCTTGCCCAGGCGCTTTTCGGTGGCGGCGCGCATCGCCTCGACCTGGGCGCGGATCGTTTCCATCTCGTCGGCCGAACCGGCGCGTTCGGCCAGCTCGCCCAGACGGCCGCCACCCTGCACCAGCTTGTCCCATTCGTCCTGATCGAAAAAGGAAAAGCGCGCCTTGACGCCGTCGGGCGACTGGGCGTCGGCGGGCGGTTTCATGTTGATCATCAGCGTGGTGACGACCGAGGTCCAGGGGTTGACGTCCGAGGGCAGAAGCCCCGGCTGTCCGGACAGCACGTTGGTCAGCGCCGATTTCCCGGCCTTGACCTGTCCGACGAACGTGACCTTGGCCGCAAACTCGTCAAGGCGCGCCTGCAGGGCACCGGCCCGGCTGGCGGTGCGCCGGTCGGATACGGCGGCCAGCTGCCCGAGCTTGGCCGAGAGCCGCGACAGCGCCTCCATCTGCCCCGCCACGGCGCTGTTCCCGGCCGAGAGGAATTCTGCATTCATAACCATCGAAGCCTACGCCCCTTTTCGCTCTCACCACCCGCACCAGCCGACTGCGCCTGTCGGCTGCGGTGATGGTCAATCACTCAAATTATCGACACCTGCGTCCGGTGCTGGCCGGTCGCCCGCCGCCTTCCGTCCGGTTCCGCCATCTCACTGTTGCGAAATCCGGGCCGGTCAGCGCCGAATGGAAAGACAGTTAACAATTGCTAAGCACAAGAATGTGGCGAGATCGGGTCGCCAAGATGGCGTGTGACCGGGTCAGGCGCGCGGAACGGCCGCTATTTGTTGTTATGGTTAAGAAATTCGCCTTGGGCGAGCGTGACGAGCGCCCCTTTCGCGCTGGCGACCTCGCGGGCGACGCGGCAGCCCCCCGGTCGATGGCGGCGGCCAGCGATTCCCGGTTAAGCCGGGCGGCAGGAACGCCCGCGTTGACGCTGTCACCGGCGGCGGTCCTGTCGGTCGGGGTGAGGGGTTCGGGCATCACCCTTGCCATGCCCTCTTCGCGGTCCCAGCCGATCGCGGGCGCCGGCCCCTGCTTGACCAGATCGTCCCCGCCCCGGCGGCGCGGTAGCGGGCGATGGCGGCCTCGCGCGTTGTGGCACCGAAATGCGCAAGGTCCTTGTCGAAGGACGGCGGCAGGATGTCGGCCTGCCCGGCGCATGGTTTCGGGATCGTCCCAAAGCCTTGGCGGCCTGTCCGGGTCGAACGCGACAAGCGCCCCGCCGCCCGACATGCGCCGTGCCGAACCCGGCCGCGCCCATGAAGGTGACCATCCGCGACGACAGCGCATCGCCGCCAACCGTGGCCAGATCGTCGGCTGTCTGCCGCGGCGGCAGCGGCTGGCGCAGATACCGGGCGGTGTTGAACCTGTCGCGGGCGATGCCCTGCCGGTACAGCCCGTCCGCCTCGGGCGCCAGCTCGGCCATGCACGCGCCGATCGAAACGATCCGTCCACCCGTCATCGCGCCCGCCTCCGCTCTGCCGCCTGCGGCGGTTCCGGCACGTCATGTCACCTGCAGCGCCGGTCCGGCAGGGGCCGTCGTCCCGGCCCGCTCGGCCCGGCGCCGGACAAAATGACCGCGCGGCCCTGGCGGTAGGGTGCGTGCTCGCACGCACCGCCGGCCGCCCTGCGCCCCCGGCTGGCGCCGCCTTCTGTGGTGAGGGCTGACGCGGTCACGGGGCGGCGCTCCCACATGAGCAGGGCCGCTCAGCCCGACGTTGGCGGACAGGACTGCGCCGCCCCAGTCGGCAGGGGCCATCGCTCCTGCCGTCGCCGAACGAAGCCGCCCGCACCGCCCGGTCGCCCAAAGCGACCGGGCAGCGCCTGCCCCTCGCGGGGGCTGGCGCCTCGCGCCATCCGGGGCAGGCCCTGCCCTCTGTCGGAGAGCGCGGAGGCGGTCACGGGGCGACGTTCCCACATGAGCGGGGCCGCTCTTCCACCGGAAG
>CAZORV010000017.1:0-26861 GCA_964582215.1 uncultured Frigidibacter sp. | reverse complement strand
ACAAGGTCATCATCATGACCGACGCCGATGTCGACGGCGCCCATATCCGCACGCTGCTGCTGACCTTCTTTTTTCGTCAGATGCCCGAACTGATCGAGCGCGGGCACCTCTATATCGCCGAGCCGCCGCTGTACAAGGTCGCGCGCGGCAAGTCCGAGGTCTATCTCAAGGATCAGGCGGCGCTTGAGGATTATCTGGTGCAGGCCGGAATTGACGGCGCGGTGCTGAAACTGGGCACGGGCGAGGATATTTCCGGCGCCGACCTGGCCCGCGTGATCGAGGAAGCCCGGGTGGTCAAGCGTATCCTTGCCGCCTTCCCCACCCATTATCCGCGCCATGTGCTGGAACAGGCCACGATTGCCGGGGCGCTGATGCCCGGCCGGGTGGACGCCGATGCCCAGGGCGTGGCGGACGAGGTGGCCCGGCGGCTGGATGAGGTGGCGGTGGAATATGAACGCGGCTGGTCCGGCCGTCCGACGCAGGACCACGGCCTGCGCTTCACCCGGTCGCTGCGTGGGGTCGAAGAGGTGCGGACACTTGACGGCGCCGTCCTGCGTTCGGGCGAGGCGCGGCGGCTGGCCAGCCACACCCAAAGCCTGCGCGACACCTATGGTTCGCTGGCGCGTCTGATCCGCAAGGACCGCGACCAGCCGATCCACGGGCCGACGGAACTGTTGCAGGCGATCCTGGCCGAGGGCGAAAAGGGCCTGACCCTGCAACGCTACAAGGGTCTGGGCGAGATGAACCCCGAACAATTGTGGGAAACCACGCTGGACGCCTCGGCCCGCACGCTTTTGCAGGTCAAGGTCGACGATCTGGCCGAGGCCGAGGATATATTCACCAAGCTGATGGGTGACGTGGTCGAGCCGCGCCGCGAGTTCATCCAGCAAAATGCGCTGAACGTCGAAAACCTCGATTTCTGATCCCGGGCCGGGCGGGCGGCGGTTATCCGCCGCCTGCCTTGGCTTGCCGGTGGTCATCGGCTAGGTATCTGGCGCGGCCAGCCGCCGCGCGCCCCGAACCGGATGTGAGCCGCCGTGATCGCCAGCCTTCTGCCCAACCTTCGCGACAGTCACATCGGCCGGTTGCTGCGTGAAAGCGCGCGCGCGCAGTTGCCGCTTTATCTGATCGCCGTGGCGGCGATGATTGCCGTCGCGGGCACAACCTCGCTGACCGCCTGGATCATGCAGGACATCGTCGATTCCATGACCAGCCCCGACAACCGGCGCCGGGTGTTTCTGGTGGCAGGCGCGGTGGTGCTGATCTTTTTCGTCAAGGGCGTCGCCAGCTACATTCAGGTCGTCGCCCTGACCCGGGCCGGCAACCGCATCGTCGCCACCCAGCAACGGCGGCTTTATGACAAGCTGCTGCGGCAGGGGGTTTCGTTCTTTAACCTGACCGAATCCTCCAACCTGTTGACCCGAGTGACGCAGTCCGCACAGTCGGCCCGCAATCTGATCGACATTCTGGTGACGGGCTTTGTCCGCGATGTGCTGACCCTGCTCGGCCTGATCGGGGTGATGGTCTATCAGCAGCCGACCCTGTCGCTGGTCTCGCTGCTGATCGGGCCGCTGGCGATGATGGGCGTCCGGGTGATCCTGCGCAAGGTCCGCAAGATCATGGAGCTGGAAATGGCCTCCCTGGCCGAGATCATCAAGGTCATTCAGGAAACCTCGGCGGGGATACTGGTCGTCAAGGCCTTTTCGCTGGAAGACCGGATGGCGGCACGGATGAATGCCGCCGTCACGCAGGTCGAAAAGCGCGCCAACGCGGTTTCCCGGCTAGAGGCCGTCACGAGCCCACTGATGGACACCTTGTCGGGCTTTGCCATCGGCGGCGTCGTTGCCCTGAGTGCCGTCAACCTTTTCGGCGAAAAGGCCACCTCGGCCGGGCAGCTCATGTCCTTCGTCACCGCCCTTCTGATGGCCTATGAACCGGCAAAGCGCCTGTCGCGTATGCGCGTGTCGATCGAGGCGAACCTCGTCGGCGTGCGGATGATGTTCGGCCTTCTGGATGCGCCCGAAACCATGGTCGAGGCCGCCGATCCGACCGACCTTGGCACCGGGCCGGGCAAGGTCGAGTTCGGCGCGGTTCAGTTCGCCTATGGCAATGGCCAGCCGGTGCTGAGGGACATTTCGATGGTCTGCGAGGCCGGGAAGACCACAGCGCTGGTCGGGCCTTCCGGTGGCGGCAAATCGACGATCCTCAACCTGATCCTGCGGCTTTATGATCCGACGGCCGGGGCAGTGACGATCGACGGTCATGACCTCAGGACCTGTTCGGTGCGGTCGCTCCGCGCGCGGATTTCCTTCGTCGGGCAGGGTACATTCCTGTTTTCCGCCAGCGTCCTTGACAATATCCGCTTTGGCCGGCCCGACGCCACCGAGGCAGAGGTGATCCGGGCCGCCGAAGACGCCAATGCGCATGAGTTCATCACCGGCCTGCCGCAGGGCTATCACACGCCCGTGGGCGAGAACGGCGCCTTTCTGTCGGGTGGCCAGAAACAGCGGCTGGCCATCGCCCGCGCCATCCTGAAGGACAGCCCGATCCTGCTGCTGGACGAGGCGACCAGTGCGCTGGACGCAAGGTCCGAGGCGCTGGTGCAAGAGGCGCTGCACCGCCTGACGCGCGGCCGGACCACCATCGTCATTGCCCACCGGCTGTCGACCGTGCTCGAGGCCGACCGGATCTGCGTGATCAACGAAGGCCAGGTGATCGAACAGGGCACGACCGAGGAATTGCTGGCGAGGGGCGGCATGTTCCGCACCCTTTATGACCAGCAGTTCCGGGCGGTTGGCTAGACCCGGGGTCACCCGACCGCCCCGGGGGCGTCGCTTCGCCGGGCCGCCTTTGCGTCCCCGGTTTCTTTCGTCCGGCTTTTGGTCTATGGGAACGGGTCTCGCCACCCGCAAAGGCCCGCCATGACGCACGATCTGCCCGCCGCACCCCTGGTGCCCGACGTCCACGCCATCCCGAGGAAGCTGCCCGAGGGTGGGCTGGTCAACCTTGTCGGACTGACGCGCGATGAGTTGCGTCTGGCGCTGATTGCGGCGGGCACGGCCGAGAAACAGGCAAAGATGCGGGTCGGCCAGATCTGGCAATGGGTCTATCACTGGGGCGTTCGCGACTTTGCCGCCATGACCAATCTGGCCAAGGACTACCGCGCGCTGCTGGCGGCGCATTTCACCATCGCCCTGCCGGAGGTTGTCACCCGCCAGATCTCGGCTGACGGGACGCGGAAATATCTGGTGCGGATCGCCGGCGGGCACGAGGTCGAGGTTGTCTATATCCCCGAGGAAAACCGTGGCACGCTTTGCATCTCAAGTCAGGTCGGCTGCACGCTGACCTGTTCCTTCTGCCACACCGGCACGCAGAAGCTGGTGCGCAATCTGACCGCGGGCGAGATTGTCGGTCAGGTGATGCTGGCGCGCGATGATCTGAACGAATGGCCGGTGCAGGGTGCGCCCAAGGACGAGACGCGGCTGATCTCCAACATCGTGCTGATGGGCATGGGCGAGCCGCTTTACAACTTCGAGAATGTCCGCGACGCGATGAAGATCGTGATGGACAATGAGGGGATCGCCCTCGGGCGGCGGCGGATCACCCTCTCAACCTCGGGCGTCGTGCCCGAGATTGCCCGCACAGCCCGCGAAATCGGCTGCCAGCTGGCGATCAGCTTTCACGCGACCACCGACGAGGTGCGCGACAGGCTGGTGCCGATCAACAGGAAGTGGAACATCGCGGCCCTGCTCGAGGCTCTTCGCGACTATCCGGGTGTCAGCAATTCCGAACGGATCACCTTTGAATATGTGATGCTTCAGGGTGTCAATGACACAAAGGAAGACGCTTACCGGCTGGTCGAGCTGATCCGGGGCATTCCGGCCAAGATCAACCTCATCCCGTTCAACGAATGGCCGGGCGCGCCCTACAAACGGTCCAGCGGCAACCGCATCCACGCCTTTGCCGACATCATCTACAATGCCGGCTACGCCTCGCCGATCCGCACCCCGCGCGGCGAAGACATCATGGCCGCCTGTGGCCAGCTGAAGTCGGCAACCGAGCGGGCACGCAAAAGCCGGGCCGAGATTCAGGCCGACGCCGGACTGTAACGGCGATCCATCGCATCCCGGACTTCGGACCAGTCGGAAAGCAGACAGGCCGGGCAATCTGCCCGGCCTGTCTGTTGATCCCGTTGCCGTTCAGGCCTTGCGGCGACGGCGAAGCGCGGCAAGGCCGCCCAGGCCGCCAAGCAGCATCATCCCCGCTGCCGGAACCGGAACCGCCGCCAGCCCGATCCCCGCAAGCGCGCCGTCAGCCAGCCCCAGCCCGTCGTTCGAAGTCAGCACCGTGAACCGCACGACCGTCGCCCAGATCGGCGCGAAGGTTGCCGCCACGAACCCGGCCGCACCCGACCCCGCAACATCAGTGGCCGCCAGTGAGAAGACCTGCGTCCCGTCGACCGTGGCCTGACCGACTTCGATCGAGCTGCCATCGCGCGACTTGAACAAGTCAAGGAAATAGAAGGCGTTGATCTGAACCGCCTCGCTGAAGGTGACGTCGATCCATTCCTGGCTGCCGAGCGTCGAGGTGATCTCGTCATCGCCGACACCGACGCCATAGCCGTCGCGTTCAAACGACAGGCCGGTGCCGGTCGGCACGGCATTGCCGTCAAACAACTGGGCGTTGTTCAGATAGCTGCTGGACGTCATCGTCCAGGTCACGCCGCCGCCGACCGAGCCACTGGCACCGGTGGATGCGCTGGTGAAGTCGATGACAGCCGCATTTGCCGCCGCAGCACCGCCAAAAATTGCGGCGCCCAAAACAGCACCACGCATCGAACTCTTAAGATTCATCTGGTCTTCCCCAAGCTGGTATTCTGCACCCTTCGACATGGTTTTACCACAATCTGCCGGGTTTGGAACGCGGTTTCGCCATATTCTGGCCACAAACTGCACCGGCCGGTCACCTATGGGCAACCCAAATTCTCCATTGGCATCAATGCGTAAACAATCGGTGAATATCGGGATCATCGTCGCCCGCGCCCGCCGGATTTGGCCGGGGCGCGGTCCGACTTCAACGCCCGGCGCGACCGCCCAAGCGCCACTCGACCGTTGCACAACCGCATCATCCGGCTGATCGGCCGCGGGTTTGGCGGTGCCCGGCCGGCGGGATTCGCGCGCCGGCCGGGCCGGCCTGCCGCCCCTCTGGCCCGGTGATTCGCAATATCGGAAGGTCCGAAAACGAAAACTCCCGCCGGCCAGACGACCGACGGGAGTGATGGCTTGCGCTGAACGCGAGGGGTCTACTGGCTTTCGTAGGCCCCGGCGTCGGGGGCTGCCCCCCGCGGGCGCGGCGTGCCGGCGATGTCCTTCGGCGTCGCATAGGCCGCCGTCCCGGCATTGGCCGACAGGGCGCCCGGCTTCAGGCTGAAGTCCTGCGTCGCGGGCGAGGTGAACTCGGTCGTGGCATTCTTGACCACGACGTTGTTCGCCGCGACGATCCCGAGTGCCGCATCGTTCGCGTTCTGCATGTAGTTGGTCGCATTGTTGGCGATGATCGCGCCTTTCGAGGCCCGGCCATCCTTATGATAGGTCACCATGATCCAGGGCCAGTTGTTGGCGGCCGAAGACGGGCTGACGACGGTGTTGTTGATCACCTTGGCGTTCAACGCACCCGCCAGCGTGATCCCGTGATAGGCCGTCACCACCACCAGATTGTTCCGGATGACCGGGTTGGCATACATGCCGTCGAACATCCCGATCCCCTGCAGCTGGCAGCGCAGCGGATTGCTGGTCGCCGAGGCCCATTCGAGGATCTTGTTGTTCTCGACCGTCAGGTTGTTGACGGTGCCGGTCCCCGGCACGCCGCTGGCCCCGACCGAGAAGGACTGGAACCCGTCGGCATGGTTGCCGTCGATCGACACACAGTTCTGCGCCTTGTTGCCGCGCACGGTCGTGTCGTTGCCAAGACCACGCAGTGCATCGCCCGAGAAACCGTCGATGATGTTGCCTTCGACCAGACCGTTCGGGCCGGCCGACTGGATACCGAAGTTGATCGCCGTCAGCCGGTTGCCGATGATCGAAATCCGGGCACCTTCGGTGAAGAAGCCCGAATGCATGTTGGCAAGCCAGGTGTTCGCGCTCCACTGCATATAGCCCGCGGCGTCGGCAACGGACCGGACGTCGAGGTTGGTGAAGGTGATGTCGCTGGCGTCCGGGTAGGTGCGGATCATCGCCGAAGAACTGGCGTTCGGCGACATCGACCAGACCTTGAAGTCGCGGAAGATGACGTTCGACGAATTGAACACGTCGATCGCCTCGACATGCGCGGTTTCGCCGGGCATCTGGGCAACGGTCACGGGCGTGGTGAATTTGAGGTCGCGAACCGCGATCGGCCCGTGGTAGCCGCCCCGCAGGAAGACGCGGTCACCGGCCTTGAGCACCCCGGCGCGCACCAGCGCGTCAAAGGTCGGATAGGTCGCGCCGGCCGTCGGCGTGCCCAGCGGCGGAATCGTCGGCGTCGGCGTCGGGGCCGGGGCGGGCACGGGCGTCGGAGCGGGCGCCGGGACGGGTGTCGGCGAAGGCTCTGGGACAGGCGCCGGAGCGGGCTCTGGCGTCGGCGTCACGACCGGATCGGGATCGTTCGGCGTCGGCGCGGGCTCGCTGACAACGGGCGGGACAGGCTCGGGCACCGGCTCGCGCACCGGTTCCTTCACCTTCGGCTGGCCGATCCGGACCCACTTGCCGGCGGTGTTCCCAAGCTGGTTGATATTGTACTGCAGCCGCGTCGTCTTCTTCGCCCGCAGCGAAACCGCGCCAAGGGCCGTGCCTGCAACCGGCCCGGCCTTGATCGGCGAAACATAAAAATCGGCCGCCGAAACGGCAATCGTGCTGATGCCCAAAGCTAGGCTGGTCACCAACATGGATCGGATGAGCCTCATTCTTCAGTCCTTCCGGTCGTGAATGTATCCCCGCCCCGAACAATGCGTCCGAACATGGCAAAGATGCGGCAGAAATGCAGTCTGGCGATGGTCGTTGGCGTGAATTTGCCGAGACGTTCGGCGGACTTGCGCAACATTGTCCGCGCTCGCGCCAACATGACGTCAGGGCAACTGCACCGGTTCGGAAACACTGATGCGTGCGCCGCTTTTCCTGATTTTTAGCCTCTATTGAAAAAAATGCAACCGGGAGTCGATCTTGCCGCGACCACTGGCGATTGTCGGTGCCCTTGCGTCACACAATGCGGCGATGATCGTCTACCGTCATGACAAATATGGATTTTATTGGGAAGCGCCATGGACAAATTCTCTGAATACCCGACCAGCCTGACCGCACCGGCGCGCGACGCGCAGTCTGTGACGCCGAACGACGTGACCGATTTGCCGTTCCTGCCCCGGGCGATTTATGTCGGTCAGGCCGGTGCCGTATCGGCACGGATGGCGGGCGGGCAGAGCCTGGTCTTTTCGAACGTGCAGGCGGGCAGCTTTCTGCCGATCCGCGTGCTGGGCATCAACGCCACCGGCACGACGGCGACGGGTTTGATCGCGCTTTGGTAGATCAGGCGTGTCCTGACACAATCTGATCTGCCCAATTCGTCACCAGAGATCAGAATCATCGGTCGCCGCCCGCGGCGGCTGAGGCCCTTCCGGCGTGCTGCGGCGAATCGCCTTGTGACGGCGTTGGCCGATCGTCGCGACGGCGGCAATGTCCGGCCGGCAGGGCTGACACCCTAACCGTGGCAATCGGCGCGTTACGCGACAACTGCCCGCTTGCGGGAAACAAACAGCGGCCGTGTCAGCCGACATTCACCGTCCAGCGGCGCCCGGCGTTAAATGCCGTTGACGGGCAGCGGTGATCTTTCATGCTGTTCCAAGCGCCCCGGGAATATGCTGATCGACGGACAATAGGTGAAGACGACAGACCGCCAGAAACTGCCGTCCGGGCCTGCCCCCGCCGCCGACGGCGCGGCAATGCCGCCGGTGCCGATCCGCGCGATGATGAGCATGCCTTGCGCCAACCTCGGTGTCGGCGCGACCTGCCGCTCGATCCTGCGCGGCGCGGTTGCCAACGGCGCCACGGCCGATCTTTTCACCAGCCGCAACGACAGCCCCGCCGCCGAGGCCTTTGCCGTGCGCGACTTCACCCCGCGCCCGCTGGCCCGCCTGCCCTACAGGCTTACCCGCCGCCTCAGCCTGCCCCGCCTGCACCGCGCCTTCATCGACGCGATCCGGCCCGGCGAGATCGCCTATCTCTGGCCCTCGGTGCCCTATGCGGTGTTCGAGGAACTGCACCGGCGGGGCGTCACCATCGTGACCGAGGCGGTGAACACGCGCATGGCCGACGCGCGCGCGGTGCTGGATGCCGAATTCGCGCGCCTTGGCGTGGCGCCGACCCACCGGATCACCGATGACCGCATCGCGGACGAGGAGGCGCGGCTGGCGCTGGCAAGCGCGATCTTCAGCCCGAGCCCGGCGACGGACGCCAGCCTGTCGCGATCCCCGCATGCGGCGCGGGTCATTCCGGCCAGCTATGGCACCGACCCGCGCGCCCGACCGATCCGACGGCCGCCCAAACCGGCCGGTGCGCCCGTCACCTTTCTGTTCGTCGGCCTGTCGTCGGTCCGCAAGGGCCTGCAGCATCTTCTGAGGGCCTGGGAACACGTACCGATGAACGCCCGCCTCAGGATCGTCGGCCTGCGCGAGCCGCAATTGTTCGGCCTGTATCCGGATGTGTTTCTGCAGACCAACGTCTCGGTCGCCGGTTTCACCGCGAACCTCGACGCCGAATATGCGCAGGCCGACGTCTTCATCCTGCCCTCGCTTGAAGAGGGGGATCCGATCGTCACCTACGAAGCCGCCGCCGCAGGCCTGCCGATCCTCGCTTCGCCCGCCGGCGCGGGCCGGATCGGCGCCGAAACCGGCGCGGTGGTGACGTTTGACACGTCCGACACGGCACTTCTTCGCCATCAGATCATCGAATTCACGCGGTCCGAGGATTTGCGCCGCGAATGGGCGGCGATGGCGCTGGCAGCCTCGGCCAACTACCGGTGGGACGCGGTCGCCGGGCGCCGGATGACGCGGCTTGCCGGACATCTCGGCCGCCGCGACCCGGGTTGACGTCAGTCCTTGCCGCCCGCGTCCGGACCCGACGCCAGCCCGTGGCTCAGCGCCACCCGTTCGTCAAAGACAAAACAGGTCCCCTGCCAGCGGCTTTCGACCTTGGGCACATCCTCAAGGTATTTCAGTATCCCGCCCTTCAGGTGAAAGACGTCCCGGACCCCCTGCCCCAGCAGGTAGTTGGTCGACTTTTCGCAGCGGATGCCGCCGGTGCAGAACATCGCGATCCGCTTTCCCGTGAACTCGGCGGCATGGGCCTGCCACCAGGCCGGAAAGTCGCGAAAGCTGGCAATGGCCGGGTTGACCGCGCCCTGGAACGTGCCCAACCCGACCTCGTAATCGTTGCGCGTGTCGATGACGGCAACGTCGGGCGCGGTGATCAGCGCGTTCCAGTCGGCCGGGGCGACATAGGCGCCGACGCGCGCCGTCGGGTCGATGCCGGGTTGGCCCATGGTCACGATCTCGCGCTTCAGCCGGACCTTCATCCGGCCGAAAGGCATGGTCGCGGCGGGGCTTTCCTTCCATTCGATCGCGGCGCAGCCCGGCAGGTCGCGGATGTGCTGCAGCACGGCGTCGATCCCGGCGCGTGACCCGGCGATGGTGCCATTGATCCCCTCGGGCGCCAAAAGCAGCGTGCCCCGAAGGCCCGCCGCCTGACAGGCCGCCAGCAGCGGCGGCTTCAGCGCGGCGGGGTCGTCGAACGGGGTGAACCGGTAAAGGGCGGCGACAATGATCATGGCCGCCTGATAGTCGCGGCGGCGCACGGCGGCAAGTGTCAGGCCTGACCGGCGGCAATCGCCAGACCATCGGCGACGGCGGTGAAGACCTCGGAATATTCAAAGGCGGCGGCGGGAAAGGTCGCGCGCATCAGCCGGTCGATCACGCCGACAAGGCTCGACCCGCCGACAAAGATCACCCGGCCCACATCGCCGGCGCTGTACCCCGCCGCCTCGACCGTGGCGCGGGCCGTCTGGCCGATCCTGTCGGCAAAGGGCCAGAGCGTCGACAGAAGTTCGCCCTGACCAAGCGGCGGTTGCAGGCCCTTTTGCAGCGGATCAAGCCGGATCGCCGCCTGCCCGTTCTGGTTGGCCGCGATCTTTGCCGCCTCGACCGCGAAGGCGATGTCGTGGCCCAGCTCCATCTCAAGCACGGTGACCAGCCGCTTCAGCCGTTCGGGGGTGACCGCAAGGCGCGCCATGCGGCGGGCGTCGCGCAGCGCCTCGGGGCCGTAGACAAAGGCGATCTTCTCGGGCGCGGCCAGTTCATGGTAGAGCGCGGGCGGCACGTCATTGCGGCCGGGGCCAAGCTCGTTGCGCAACTCGCCGCCAAGACCCAGAAGCGGCATGACATGGGCCAGGCTCAGCGCCTTGTCGAAGTCGGTGCCGCCAAGCCGCAGGCCCCGGCTGGACAGGATGTCGATCCCCTCGGCCTGCGGACGAAACAGGGTAAAGTCCGAGGTGCCGCCGCCGATGTCGACGATCAGGCCAAGGCCGGGGGTCTGCGCGGGCCCCGCCGCCAGGGCTGCCGCCTCGGGCTCGTTCAGGAAACGCAGGTCGCGAAAGCCCGCCATCCGGTAGCATTCGGCCAGATCTTCGGCGGCCTGCGCATCGCGCGCAGGGTCCGCGGAATGGAAATGCACCGGCCGCCCGGCGACAACCCGTTCGATCCGGGCGCCGGTCGCGGCCTCGGCCCGGGTCCGGATTTCGGTCAGGAACCGGGCAACCAGTTCCAGCGGCGTCAGCCGTTCGTTCAGGAACGGGCGGCGTTCCCGGGCAAGGCCGGTGCCGAGGATGCTTTTCAGCGCCCGCATGAAACGGCCATCGCGCCCCTCGATCATCGCATCGACCGCAGCACTGCCGTAAAGGGTGCGGCGCCCGGCATAGTCAAGAAACAGCGCCGTCGGCAGGGTCTTTTTCCCGGGTTCAAGCGGGATCAGGCGCGGCTTGCCGCCCGCGATCACGGCGGCGGCAGTGTTCGAGGTGCCGAAGTCAATGCCGATGGCCAGATCTTGCATCGCGCCTGTGGGTCCGGGGCCGGGGTTCAGAGGCGCCCCAATGCCCGATCTTCGGCACCATAGTCAAACGGATCATGGCCATAGGCGCCAAAGGCCGGGAAGGCCTCGCGCCAGTTGGCGGCCTGCTGGCACAGCCAGTTGACATAGGGGGCCAGCCGTTCGGCATAGTCGGGGCCGCCGTCCCAGCCGGTGGCCCGCGCCCGCGCAAGGTCAAGGCGCAGCGGATTTTCCACCGACCACGGCGACTGGCCGACATGCGACAGGCCGGGGGGCAAGGGTCGGGCGGGTGGCAGTCTGATGGGCGGTGGGCCGGGGTCGGTGAAGCGGACGGAAACGCCCATGATGTCGGCGATCAGCCGGCCGATCCCGAGGGCGGGCAGCGCCACCGGGTCGGCGACGTTGAAGGCGCCGGTCAGCCGATCCTCAAGACACAGCGCGGTCAGGCTGGCGATGCCGGCGGTCGAACTGGTGTGGAAGACCGTGTCACCGCCCCGCATCAGCGGCACCGTCAGCCGCCGGTCAAGGAAGCGCTTCACGAACCAGAATTCGCGCGGATGCCGGGCGCCGATCCCATGGACCGCCGCCGGTCGCAGGATCGCGGCCGACCCCGCCAGCCGATCCTCCATCGCCACCTTGGCGGCCGAATAGCCCGCACCCGGCGGCACGCGCGGCTGGGCCTCGGGGATCGGGTCGGGATAGTGCGGCGGGCCGGCGGCCGGGTCGGTTTCAAACCCCCGCCCTTCGGCGTCCGCATAGACCGACGCGGTCGAGATCACGACAAGGGCGCCGACCTGCGACCGCGCGTCCAGCAGGTCAGCGGCATCGGCGGCGGTATAGCAAAGCGGGTCAAAGACGCCGTCATATCCCGAGGGGCGGGCCGCGATCATCGCCGCGCGGCTGTCGCCCATGATCAGATGGCGCGCGTCCTCGGCCAGTTCCGAGGGCAGCGGCCTGCCGCGCGTCACCGCATCGACCTGCCAGCCCGACGCCAGCAGTTCGGCGGCCACAGCCCGGCCGATCTGACCCGATGCGCCAAAGACCAGCGCGCGTTTCATCCCCGTCTCCGCCGGGGAGGGATTCGATTGACCCCGGATGCCACCGACTTTACGCATAAACTGCCGATCCCAAAGGAGGAACTCATGCGCGCCCCGAACGAGGCCCTGATCGTGATCGACCTGCAGAACGATTTCTGCCCCGGCGGCGCGCTTGCCGTGACCGGTGGCGACGAGATTGTCGGCCCGGTGAATGCGCTGATGGCGGATTATCAGGTCAGGGTTCTGACCCAGGACTGGCACCCGCGCGACCATTCCTCGTTCGCGGAAAACCACCCCGGTGCTGCAGCCTTTTCGCTGATCGAGATGCCCTATGGGCCGCAGGTTCTTTGGCCCAGCCATTGCGTGCAGGGCAGCCCCGGCGCCGCCTTTCATCCCGGCCTGCGGACCGATGCCGCCGATCTGGTGATCCGCAAGGGCTTTCGCACCGCGATCGACAGCTATTCGGCCTTTTTCGAGAATGACCACCGGACGCCCACCGGGCTTGAGGGTTATCTGAGGGTTCGGGGCGTGACGGACTTGACGCTGGTCGGCCTCGCCACCGACTTCTGTGTCGCCTATTCCGCGATTGACGCGGCGCGGCTGGGGTTTCGGGTGACGGTGCTGGAGGGCGCCTGCCGGGCGATCGACCTGAACGGATCCCTGGCCGATGCGCGCGCAAAGATGCGGGCGGCGGGCGTGGTTCTGGCGTAGCGCCCGCCCGCGCCATGGGGCCGCCGGACGCCGGGCTGAGCGGGAACAGCCGATCTTCCAGTGGAAGAGCGGCCCCGCGGCCGGCTCCGCGCGCGCCAGCCGAGCGCAGTTTTTTCGCCGCCGCCGGGCTGAGCGGGAACAGCCGATCTTCCAGTGGAAGAGCGGCCCCGCTCACGTGGAAACCTGTCCCGGGAACCATCTCAGCGCGCGCAACAGAGGGCAGCACCTGCCCCGGATGGCGCGAAGCGCCAGCCCCCCGCAGGGGCAGGCGCTGCCCGGTCGCTTGGGGCGACCGGGCGGCGGGGGCGGGATTGCTGAGGTACGGCAGGGTCACTTGCCCCTGCCGACTGAGACGTTTCGGTCGCTTCCCCAAAGCGCCGGGCTGAGCGGGAAAAGCCGATCTTGCGGTGGAAGAGCGGCCCCGGGACCGGCTCCGCGCGCCAACGAAGCGCAGCGCCAGCCCCCGGACAGGCAGGCGCTGCCCAGGGGCTTTGAGCGACCGGGCGGTGCGTGCGAGCACGCACCCTACCGCTGAACCCGCACAGTTTTTTCGCCGGACGCCGGGCTGAGCGGGAAAAGCCGATCTTGCGGTGGAAAAGCGGCCCCGCTCATGCGGGAACGCCTCCCCGGAACCGCCTCAGCGCGCGCAACAGAGGGTAGCGCCTGCCACGGATGGCGCGAAGCGCCAGCCCCCCGCAGGGGCAGGCGCTGCCCCGTGGCCTTGGGCCACCGGGCGGTGTGGGTGGAAGCGTTCCGTCACGGCAGGGTCACTGGCCCCTGCCGACTGGCATCCTGCAACTATTCCCCAAAATGGGGGCAGTGCGGATGGAAACGGCGATGGCACCTGGCGGCCGCGGCGGCGCTGTCCATTCTCCGGACAACCGCACAGCGCCACTGCGGCGCGCGACCAAATAACGCGCGCGCGCCGTGACCTTGCATTGTGGCGGCATGCTTGCTCTATCTCGGTCAACCAAGGAGCAGGGTCATGGTCGACATCGCCACGCGCGTTCACAACCACAACTGGAAGATCGACCCGATCGTGCGGTCGCTGCTGGACAATGACTTTTACAAGCTGCTGATGTGCCAGTCGATCTTCCGCAACCGCCCCGACACGACCGTCACCTTCAGCCTGATCAACCGCTCGACCAGGACCCGGCTGGCCGATCTGATCGACGAGGGCGAATTGCGCGAACAGCTGGACCATGTCCGGTCCCTGTCGCTGTCGCGCGGCGAAAGCACCTGGCTGCGCGGCAACACGTTCTACGGCAAGCGCCAGATGTTCCGCCCCGATTTCATGGAATGGTTCGAGGGGCTGAAGCTGCCGCCCTATCATCTGGAAAAGCGCGACGGCCAGTATGAGCTGACCTTCGAAGGCCGCTGGCCCGAGGTGATGCTGTGGGAGATCCCGGCCCTTGCCGTGCTGATGGAGCTTCGCTCGCGCGCGGTTCTGCGCAACATGGGCAAGTTCGAACTGCAGGTGCTTTACGCCCGCGCCATGACCCGGCTTTGGGAAAAGATCGAGCGTCTGCGCAAGATCGACGGCCTCAAGATCGCCGATTTCGGCACAAGGCGGCGGCATTCATTCCTTTGGCAGGACTGGTGCGTTCAGGCGATGATCGAGGGGCTGGAGGGTGCCTTCATCGGCACGTCGAACTGCCGGATCGCCATGCGCCGCGATATCGAGGCGATCGGCACCAATGCCCACGAACTGCCGATGGTCTATTCGGCGCTGGCCAATTCCGACGAGGAACTGCGGCAGGCGCCCTACCGGGTGCTGGCCGACTGGCACGAGGAACATGACGGCAATCTGCGCATCATCCTGCCCGACACCTACGGCACCGCCGGTTTCCTGCAGCGCGCCCCGGACTGGCTGGCGACCTGGACCGGCATCCGCATCGATTCAGGCGACCCGGCCGAGGGCGCCGAAACCGCCATCGCCTGGTGGACGTCGCGCGGCGAGGATCCGACGCAGAAGCTGGTGATCTTTTCCGACGGGCTCGACGTCGACAAGATCGAGGAGCTGCAGGCGCGGTTCCGGGGACGGGTCAAGCCGAGCTTTGGCTGGGGCACGCTTCTGACCAACGACTTTCGCGGCTTTGCGCCCGACGACGGGCTGGCGCCGTTCAGCCTGGTCTGCAAGGCGGTCCGCGCCGATGGCCGCCCGACGGTCAAACTGTCGGACAACCCCAACAAGGCGATGGGACCGGCGGACGAGATTGCGCGCTACATGCGGGTCTTTGGCGTCGGCAAGCAGACGGCGGCCGAGGTTCTGGTCTGATCGGCCCTTGCGCCTTAGCGCGGAATTAACCCGGCGCTGCTAGCCCTGATCCCGGGTGAAGACAAAGGTTGGTGGGATGGCCGGGCAGACGAATGCCGCGCCAGTCATCATCAAACGGAAAAAGGTCAGCGGCGATGGCGGCCACCATGGTGGTGCCTGGAAAGTCGCCTATGCGGACTTCGTGACCGCAATGATGGCCTTTTTCATGTTGATGTGGCTGCTGAACGCGACGACGGAAAAACAGCGCAAGGGGATCGCGGACTATTTCAGCCCGACAATCCCGCTGTCGCGCATCTCGGGCGGCGGCGACGGATCGTTCGGCGGCGAAAGCGTCACGTCCGAGGATCAGATCGCCCAGAACGGCACCGGCGCCTCCAGCCTGAAGCCGTCCGAGGAAAATCAGGCCGTCGGCCAGACCGGCGCCGACCCCAAGGCCGACCCCGCCGACAAGGGCGAGTTCGAGGCCGACGCCCGCAAGATCAAAGAGGCGCTGATGGGCCTTGGCGGCGAGAGCATGGTCAGCGACGAGGTCATGCGCCACATCACCACCCGCGTCACCGACGAGGGGCTGATCATCGAATTCTACGATCTCGACGACGCGCCGCTGTTCGAACCGGGAACCTCGGTGCCGACGCCTGTCACCACCGAACTTGCCGGCGTGGTGAGCCGGGTCTTCGGGCTGGTGCGCAATCAGGTCGCGATCAATGGCCATGTCCGCGTCCAGCCGCAGGTGCTGCGCGAAAACCCGGTCTGGGATCTGTCCTCGGCGCGCGCCATGCAGATGCGCATCCTGATCGAGGCCGCGGGGTTCGCACCCGACCGTATCCAGCGGGTCACCGGATTTGCCGACCGCAAGCCTGCTGCGAAAAATCCGCTGGCCGCCCGCAACAGCCGGCTTGAGATCATCCTGCTGCGCAAGGGGCAATGAAACGCTGCGGATTTTATCCGTTAGGGCGAAATTAAGAGACCGTGCCGCATGGTCGCGTCAACAGACGGACCGAGCAGCAGAAAGGCGGCACATCCATGTCCATCTCTTCCTCCCTCAACGCGGGGGTGGCCGGGCTCAGCGCCAACGCGACCCGGCTTGCGACCATTTCCGACAATATCGCCAACGCGGGCACCTATGGCTATAAACGCGCCTCGGCCGATTTCGAGAATTTCGTCATCAACCAGGCGCGCGGCGCCGGTGTCTATTCGGCCGGCGGCGTCCGGGCGGCAACGACGCGGCTGATCGACGAACACGGGCCGCTGGTCGGCTCTGGCAACGCGCTTGATCTTGCGGTCGCGGGCCGCGGCATGCTGCCGGTCACCACCGCGGTGTCGCTCAACGCGACCACCGGCGAGCGGCCGCTGATGATGACCACGACCGGCGCCTTCCGCCCGGATTCCGAGGGGATTTTGCGCACCGAATCCGGTCTCGTCCTGCTCGGCTGGCCCGCCAGTGCCGACGGCTCGATCCCGATCCTGCCGCGCGACACGATCGCCGGACTGGAACCGGTGGTCATCAATGCCAACCAGACGGCGGGTGACCCGACGACGACGATGAACCTCGGCCTCAACCTCCCCGCGACCGAGACCGAGGCGGGGCGTTCGGGCAGTGCGCTGCCCCTGTCGATCGAATATTTCGGCAATCTCGGGACGTCTGAAACGCTCGACATCACCTTCACGCCCGCCGTGCCGGGCAGCGGCTCGTCGAACACATGGAACATGCAGATCCGCGATTCCGCCCAGGGGGGCGCACTGATCGGCGACTATACTCTGGTCTTCGACAATACCCGCGCCAATGGCGGAACGCTGGCTTCGGTCACCGTCAACGCAGGCGGCGGCTACAGCGGCACGACCGGGGCATTGTCACTGACGGTCGCGGGCGGGCCGCTGACGATGACGATCGGCAAGCTTGGCGACGCCAACGGGCTGACGCAGCTGTCGGACAGTTTCGCGCCGACCTCGCTGACCAAGGACGGCTCGCCGGTGGGCAACCTCACGGCGGTCGAGGTTGACGACAACGGCTATATCACCGCGAGCTATGACACCGGCTTTACCCGCCGCATCTACCAGATCCCGGTCGTCGATGTGCCGAACCCGAATGGTCTGATCGCGCTGAACAACCAGACGTTCCAGGTCTCGCCCGATTCGGGCTCGTTCTTCCTTTGGAATGCCGGCGACGGGCCGACGGGTGCGGTGCAGGGCTATGCCCGTGAAGGGTCGGCCACCGATGTCGCGGCCGAACTGACGGCGCTGATCCAGACCCAGCGGGCCTATTCCTCGAACGCCAAGGTCATCCAGACGGTCGACGAAATGCTGCAGGAAACCACCAACATCAAACGCTGATCCCGAAAACGCGGATCCTGAAGGCGCGGATCCTGGCGGGGGAAACCCGGATAAGGGCTTAAAATGGGCCTCTCTACATCGCTTGCGAATGCCCTGTCGGGCCTTAACGCCGCCGCCCGCGGCGCCGAGGTCGTGTCGCAGAACGTCGCAAACGCCCGGACGCCCGGCTATGCCCGGCGCGAGGTCAACCTGTCGGCGCAGTCGCTGGGCGGCGCGGGGTCCGGCGTCAGGGTCGACCGGATCAGCCGGTCGGTCAACCAGCAGCTTCTGACCGACCGCCGCCTGGCCGACGCCGACAGCGGCGCAGCCCGCGCGCAGGCGGACTTTCTGCAGTCGGCGGAAAAGGCCATCGGCCAGCCGGGGGATGCGGGTTCGCTGACCGGGCTGGTCGCCGGCCTTGACGCCACCCTCTTGCAGGCGGCAAGCCGACCGGATTCGCAGGCGCGGCTGCAGGGCGTCGCCACCGCCGCACGCGACCTTTCGGCAAGGTTCAACCAGCTGACCGACGCGCTGCAGCAGGCGCGGATGGACGCCGATGATGCCATCGCCGGGCAGGTCGACCTTCTGAACCGGACGCTCGGCCGGATCGACGCGCTGAACAGCGATATCCTGTCCCAGCGCGCCTCGGGGCAGGATGCGACCGCATTGATGGACCAGCGCCAGCGGCTGGTCGATCAGGTCGCCGAGATCGTTCCGGTCCGCGAGATTGCCCGCGACCATGACCAGATCGCCCTTTACACCACCGGCGGCGCCGTCCTGCTGGAGGGCAACCCCGCCCTCATCGGCTTTTCGCCGGTCGGCGCCATCACCGCCGACATGACGCTCGCCTCGGGCGCGCTGTCGGGCCTGACGATCAACGGCCAGCCGGTGCCGGCGGGACCGGCGGGCGTTCTGGGCGGCGGCACGCTGGGCGCCCAGTTCGCGATCCGCGACGATCTTGCCCCCGGTGTCCAGTCGCAGCTTGACGCGCTGGCCCGCGACCTGATCGAACGGTTCAGCGCGCCCGGCACCGACCCGACGCTGCCGCCCGGCCAGCCCGGCCTGTTCACCGATGCCGGTGCGCTGGCCAACCCGCTGACCGAGGCCGGTCTGGCGGGCAGGCTGGCGCTGAACGCGGCGGCCGATCCTGCACGCGGCGGCGCACTCTGGCGGTTGCGCGACGGGCTTGGCGCCACGGCCCCCGGCAATGTCGGCAATGCCACGACCCTGACAGCGCTCCGCGACGCGCTTGCCGCCCCGCGCATCCCGCTGTCGGGCGCCTTCATCGGCGCGGGCCGGTCGGCGGGGGGCCTTGCGGCCGACGTCCTGTCCGGCGTCGCCGAAACCCGCCAGACCGCCGAGGCGCGGCAGGTCTATACCGCCGCCCGGCAGACCGCGCTGACCGACCTGCAGCTGCAGGACGGCGTCGACACGGATGCCGAACTTCAGAACCTTCTGGTGATCGAACAGTCCTATTCCGCCAACGCGCGGGTGATCCAGACCATCGACGACCTCATCAACAAACTGATCGGATTGTAGGCCATGACCAGCATCAGCCAGGGCGACATGGCGCAGGCCTTTCTGCTTCGTCGTCAGAACAGCGACCTCAAGGTCGCGCTTGGCCGCCTGACCGCCGAGATGACGTCGGGGCGCCATCAGGATCTGGCCGCCGCGGTCGGGGGCGATTTCAAGGTGCTGGCGGGGCTGGAACATTCGCTGACCACCCTGCAGGCCTACCGCACCGCGACGAGCGAGGCCGCCACCCTGACCGAAAGCCTGCAATCCGCGCTCGACATTGTCGGCGGGATCACCAGCGATCTTGCCCCGGCGCTGAACAGTGCCGGAACCACGGGCGGCGCCACCCATGTCCGCACCGCCGCCATCGACGCGCGCCAGAAACTCTTTTCGGCGGTTTCGGCGCTGAACGTCCGGGTCGGCGACCGCTATGCCCTGTCGGGCGACGCGACCGACCAGAAACCGATCCTCGGCGCGCAGGAGATTCTGGATCAGCTGACGCTGGCGACCGCGGGCCAGACGACCGTTGCAGGCTTTGTGGCTGCCGTCGACGCCTGGTTCGACGCGCCGCCGGGCGGCGGCGGCTATGTCGACGTGATCTATGGCGGCTCGGCCACGCCGCTTGCCGCCTTTCAGATCGGCGAGGGCGAGGTGGCGGACCTGACGATGACCGCCACCGACGATACGTTGCGGTCGACCCTGAAGGGCCTGTCCATCGCCGCCATCGTTGCCGAGGGTGCCCTGCCGGGCGACGTCAGCGGGCAGGCCCTGCTGATGAAGACCGCCGGTCAGCGGCTGATGGGCGCGACTGGCGAGCTTGCGGTTCTCAGGGCGGGTCTCGGCAGCGTTCAGGCCCAGATCGAGGACGTCGGCACCCGCAATCAGGCCGAGGGTTCGGCGCTGGAGATCGCCCGCAACGCCATCGTCGCCGCCGACCCGTTCGAGACTGCGAACGAGCTTGAGGCGGTGAAAACCCAGCTTGAGACACTTTATGCCATCACGGCGCGCCTGTCGCGGCTGAACCTGGCGGAGTATCTGTGATGCGCCTCCTGTTGTCCTTCGCGCTTTGGCTTGTCGCCGCCGCCGCCCTTGCCGGGCCGGTCCGCATCAAGGACCTGGTCGAGTTTGACGGCGTGCGCGGCAATGATCTTGTCGGATACGGGCTGGTTGTCGGGCTGAACGGCACCGGCGACGGGCTGCGGAACGCGCCCTTTACCGAAGAGATCATGTCGAACCTGCTGGAACGGCTGGGCGTCAATGTCACCGGCGAAAACCTGAACCCCAAGAACGTCGCGGCGGTCTTTGTCACCGCGACGCTGCCGCCCTTTGCCCGGACCGGCAGCCAGATCGACATCACCGTCTCGGCGATCGGCGACGCCAAGAGCCTGCTCGGCGGCACTTTGGTCATGACGCCTCTGAACGCCGCCGACGGCCAGATTTACGCCGTGGCACAGGGCACGATCATCGCCGGAGGCGCCTCGGCGCAGGGCGATGCGGCAAGCGTGACGCAAGGGGTGCCGACGGCCGGGACGATTCCCTCGGGCGCCCGGATCGAGCGCGAGATCGCCTTTGATTTTCAGGGGCTTGATACGGTGCGACTGGCGCTCAGGACACCCGACTTCACCACCGCGACCCGGATCGAGACCGCGATCAATGCCGAATTCGGCAAGGGCGTCGCGCTGATGACTGACCCCGGCACCGTCGCCCTGTCGGTCCGTGCGACCGGCCTGCGCTCGCCCGCACATGTGATCGGCCGGGTCGAGAATATCACTGTCGAACCCGAAGAGCGCGCCCGCGTCGTCGTCGACCAGAGGTCGGGCACCATCGTCATGGGGGCGGCGGTGCGGATCAGCCAGGTCGCTGTCAGTCAGGGCAACCTGACCCTGCGCGTCGATGAAACCCCCGAGGCGGTGCAGCCGAACCCGTTCAGCCAGGGCGACACGGTCGTCGTCCCCCGCACCGGCGCCAGCCTGACCGAAGAGCCGGGGATCGGCATGGCCGAGATTACCGAAGGTGCGACCCTGTCGGACGTGGTGTCGGGGCTGAACGCGCTTGGCGTATCGCCGCGCGACATGATCGACATTCTGAAAAGCATCAACGCGGCCGGGGCGCTGCACGCCGAATTCATCGTTCAATAGCGGGGGTCAGCCCGCCTTGATCGTGGCCCAGACCTGCGCCAGCGCGGCCGTTTCCCCGGCATCCAGCGGACTGGGCACCAGCAGCCGCGCGCGGGCCTCATCGTCGGGATGGATCGCGGGGTCGTCGCGGATTTCGGCGGCCAGATGCGTGGTCGCGGCTGAATTGGCGTTGGCATGCCCGGTGAAGTCAGTGCAGGCCGCGATCACCTCGGGCCGCAGAAGGAAATCGAGGAACCGGTGCGCGCCCCTGGCGTTGGCCGCCCCGGCGGGGATGGACAGACAGTCGACCCAAAGCGGCGCGCCGCCGCGCGGCAGGGCAAAGGCCAGCCGGCGGTCCGACCCGAGTTCGGCGGCGCGCGCCATCGCCGCGCGATGGTCGCCCGACCGACCCCCGGCCGCCACCAGCCGCCCGGTCGCAAGGTCGTTCAGCCGTCCGGGATCGCCGAAGTCGCGGATATGGGGCCGGAGCGGGGCGATCACCCTTGCCAGACGGTCGGGACCCGCACCCCCCGCCCCGGGAAAGGCCTGCAGCATCGCCGCCGTCTCGGCGGGACTGTCCAGCAGCGACAGGCCATGCGGCGCCAGCCGCGCGGCATTCGCGGGCGCGAAAAACGTCGCGGGATCGTCAGGATCGGCCCCCGGCAACAGCATCGCAAGCCGGTCCGGGTCATAGACAAAACCGACCGCGCCCCAGAGATAGGGCATCGCATGGGCGTTCCCGGCGTCCCAGTCCGCGACCAGCGCCAGGATCGCCGGATCAAGGTGGGACCAGTCCGGCAAAAGCGCCCGGTCAAGCGGCCGGAGATGCCCGTCAGCCGTCAGCCGGGGCAGCGCCGGTCCGGGCAGGACCACCAGATCATGCGCCCGGCTGTCGGCCCTGAGCCGCGCCTCGACCTCGCCTGCCGATCCGCAGGTCTGATAGGCGACGCCGATCCCGGTCGCGGCCTCGAAATCCTCAAGCGTCGTCTCGCCGATATTGTCGGCCAGATTGCAGATCCGCACCGTCCCGGCCTCGGCCCAGGCGGGCCGCACATAGGGCATCGCCAGGGTCGCACCCAACCCGGCGAATGTCTGGCGGCGGTTCAGCCCGGCCATCTGATCCCGTTCTCCCTGACAGGCGGCGACAAGGCCCGCAGTCTGACCGCGAATCGCGACGCAACGAAAGCGGATTCTGCGGGGTTGCGCGCCGGCCCGTCAGCCATGGCGGCTTTTGTGGCCGATCTGGTAGTTGTTGCCGGTCCGCGTGGCAAGGTAGGGGTCAAGCGGGATCGCCTCTTGCCGCAGAAAGCCGCTTTGCGGCAGCTGGCCGCCCCGCACCATCTCGATCACCGCGACGACCGAGGATGCCGTCGTCCAGGCGATGGCGGTCCGGTGGCGGCCGCCGATCATCAGCGGATAATAGGCGCGGACGAATTCCTTGCGCCGCAGCTGGCCGTCCTGCCAGCCCTCGGTGGCGACATGGACATAGACGACGTCCTCATCGACCGGCGGCTTGGCATGGGTCAGGATCTGCCCGGCCATGTCGCGGTTCTCGCGCATCAGAAGTTCGTGAAAGAAGAAATTCATCAGCCGGGCATGGCCGGGATAGCGCATGGTCTTGTAATCCAGATTCTCGACCCGGTCGGCGTAGGTCTCGCACATGGTGCCAAGCCCGCCCGAGGTGGTGAACGCCTCAAGCTGCATCCCGTCGATGTACAGCGTCTCCAGCCATTCCATCGCCGAGACCGACTTCAGAACCCCCTCTTCGATCACTTCGCAATCGTTCAGATATTCGTTGACGACGCCTTCGGGCGACCAGTTGAACGCATAGCCAAGAAGCCCGGTCGGGTTCTGCGGCAGGGCGCCGACCCGAAGCCGGATCGAACGGACCTTGTCGAATTGTTCGGCCAGATGCGCGCCGACAATGCCGACAAAGCCGGGCGCCAGACCGCATTGCGGGGCCATCACGCCGCGGGCGGTTTCGGCCAGTGCCCGGATATGTTTCGTGGTCGGCACATCCTCGGTCAGGTCGAAATAATGGATGCCCAGCCCGTGGGCCGCCGTCGCCACCGCCTTGTTCAGGTGATAGGGCAGGCAGGACAGGACCGCCTCTTGCCCGCGAAGGACATCCTGCAGACCGGCGACATTGGTCAGATCGGCGGTCCGCACCGGGAAGGGCGCGCCCGGCAGGGGGCGGCTGTCGATGCCGGTGACGTCAAACCCCGAGCCTGCCAGAAGTTCCGCCGCCAGATGGCCGACTTTTCCCAGGCCGAGAACGGCCACCTTTGCGAATGACATGATCTTTTCCCGTTTGTGCGGCCCTGCCGCGTTGGCCGCCAGTCTGTATCAGTGATCCGGCGAAAACACCGGCCTGAACGTCAGAATTGACTGAAAATCAGCGCATAATGACGTTAGCTTCAGCAACTCCGCCGGTCGCCCGACCCCTTTTCAGAAGTCGAACTTCACGCCCTGGGCCAACGGCAGACTGGCCGAATAGTTCACCGTGTTGGTCTGACGGCGCATATAGCCCTTCCAGGCGTCCGAGCCGCTTTCCCGCCCGCCACCGGTTTCCTTTTCGCCGCCGAAGGCCCCGCCGATCTCGGCACCCGAGGGGCCGATATTGACATTGGCGATCCCGCAGTCCGACCCCGAGGCTGACAGGAACGCCCCGGCCTCGCGCATGTTCAGGGTGAAGATGCAGGACGACAGGCCCTGAGGCACGTCATTCTGCAGGGCAATCGCCTCTTCCAGCGTGTCATAGCCCAGCACATACAGGATCGGCGCAAAGGTTTCGGTCTTCACCGTCCCGGTCTGGCCCGGCATCTCGACCAGCGCCGGGGCCACATAGGCGCCCCCGGCCGGAACACCGTCGGTAACCGGCGCTCCGCCGTGAACCCGGCCGCCCTCGGCCGTCGCCGCGGCCAGCGCCGCCGCCATGCGGTCGCGCGTGCCATGGTCGATCAGCGGGCCGATCAGCGTCGTGCCCTGGCGCGGATCGCCGATGGGCAGGCTGGCGTAGGCCCGGATCAGCCGCGCGACCAGGTCATCCTTGATCGAGCGGTGCGCGATCAGCCGGCGCAGGCTGGTGCAGCGCTGACCCGCCGTGCCCACCGCCGAAAACACAATCGCCCTGACCGCCATGTCCATATCGGCCGAGGGTGCGACGATCATCGCATTGTTGCCGCCCAGTTCCAGGATCGGCCGCCCCCAGCGCGCCGTGACCTTCGGCCCGACGATGCCACCCATCCGGGTCGAGCCGGTGGCCGACACGATCGGCACGTCCTTTGACGCGACAAGCGCCTCGCCGATGGCCGGGCCGCCGATGACCAGCTGGCACAACCCTTCGGGCGCGTCCGGGCCGAAGCGTTTCAGGGCGCGCTCCATGATCTTCATCGTGGCAATCGCGGTCAGCGGCGTCTTTTCCGACGGTTTCCAGATGACCGGATCGCCGCAGACCAGGGCCAGTGCGGCGTTCCAGGACCAGACGGCGACCGGGAAGTTGAAGGCGCTGATGACGGCACAGGGGCCCATCGGATGCCAGCTCTCCATCATCCGGTGACCGGGCCGTTCCGAGGCGATGGTCAGCCCGTAGATCTGCCGCGACAGGCCCACGGCAAAGTCGCAGATGTCGATCATCTCCTGCACCTCGCCCAGACCTTCCGAGGCGATCTTGCCGACCTCAAGCGTCACCAGCGCGCCGAGTGCCGCCTTCGACGCCCTGAGTTCCTCGCCCAAAAGCCGCACCAGTTCGCCCCGGCGCGGGGCGGGCAACTCGCGCCATTGCCGGAAGGCCGCCTGCGACCCGGCGATGATGCCCGCCATCGCGGCGGGATCGGTCTCGCGCAGCTCGGCCAGCTTTGCGCCGTCGATGGGCGAGCGGACCGTCAGCCTGCCGCCGGTCAGATCGGCGACGGTCAGGCCGGCGGCTTGCAGAATTTCGTCATGGGTCATGGAAACCTCCCTCAGATCACGGTCGCGCGCTGGTCATCCATGGCCATCGAGACCAGAAGCGGCGCCGTTGTTTGCAAAGACTGGAAATCGGCCCTGGTGCGCATCTTACGCCAGTCGGCCAGGATCAGCGACTGCGCAACCGCCCCGCCAAGCGTGGTGCCCGGGCCGGTGATGATGAAAAGATCAGGCGCGAATTCGCGCGCGGCGATGTGGATGGCGCGGGTGAAGTCATAGGGCGCGGTCACCTGGCTGCCCAGCGTATAGTCCCAAAGCGCCTGCCGGTCGCTGGCCCCCGGCCACCAGACATGTCCCCGCCCGTCGATCAGCGGCAACTCCGGCTGGCCAAACAGCGCGGGCGCCAGCCGGGCGCGCGCCTTGGCGGCAACCGGCGCCTGCAGCGCGGTATGAAAGCCCGCGTGATTGGCCAGACGCAGCGGAAAGCGACCCTGTACCGGCGGAACAGCACCCTCGAACGCCGTCAGGCCGGCCTCGTTTCCGGCCAGAACCAGCATGCCGCCAAGGTCGATCGACAGGCCAAGCACATGGTCCGGCCGCCCGCCGATGTCGGCCACCAGCGCCATCAGTGCGGCCTTGCGGTCGGGGTCGGGCTGCCAGTCCTCGCCGACGAACGGATAGATCAGCTGGCCGCCGATCAGACTTTCCTGCATCAGCCCGCCCATGGTGTTGACCAGATCGAACCCGCCCTCGGCGGTCAGCGCCCCCGCACAGGCCAGCGCCGAATACCAGCCCATCGAATTGCCCGTCACCGCGACAATCTCGACCCGGTCGCGGCTGATCGCGCGGAAGTCGCCAAGCGTGCAGGCATAGATCAGGCCGCTGGCATTGTCGCCGCGCGTGTGTCGGGCGACCGAATAGGCCGCCGCCCCGTCCAGCGCCGACAGGGTCTCTTGCCCAAGGCTCGCGCGTGTCGCGTCAAACCTTGCCAGCAGCGCGGGGTCGCCGAAATGCCGGGCCAGATAGCCCAGCTCGGCCTTGCCGTAGGTGCCCCGCCCGGGGCAGATGACCACTGCGGTCGCGGCGGTCATTTCCCGGCCTCCAAAAGGGTCTTTGCGGCGGAATAGACACTGTTTTCCGACGGCATCGTCGCCGCATAGGCGGGGCCTGTGGCGATGAAGCTGTCCTCGGACGTCACCCGTGCGTGCGGCACCCCGGCCCGTTCGGTCAAAAGCGCCATCAGCCCCTCGGCCACCCCGCCCGTCCGCCGCGTCTCATCGACGATCAGGATCCGCGCGCAGCCGGCAACCGCCCGCAGCAGCGCCGCTTCGGGCAGCGGCGACAGCCAGCGCAGGTCGATGATCCGCAACCGCACCCCCTCGGCCGTCAGCCGCGCCCCGGCCTGACGCGACAGATAGACGCCGTTGCCGAACGTCACGATGGCCAGATCGGTGCCGTCACCATGCTGCCCGACCTCGCCCAGCGCGATCATCTGGGACGGATCGGGGTAAGGGCACATCCAGCCGCCGTCCCTGTCGGCAAGCAGATCGCGCATCGGGTACAGCGCGATCGGCTCCAGAAACACCACGACGCGCTGTTCCTCGCGCGCCAGCCGCACGCATTCGCGCAGCATCCGCGCGGCATCGGCGCCGTTTGACGGGCAGGCCAGGATCAGCCCCGGAATATCGCGCAGCACGGCGACCGAGTTGTCGTTGTGGAAATGCCCGCCAAAGCCCTTCTGATAGCCCAGGCCCGCAATCCGTAGCACCATCGGGTTGGTGTATTGCCCGTTCGAGAAGAACGGCAGAGTCGCGGCCTCGCCCCGCAACTGATCCTCGGCATTGTGCAGATAGGCCAGGAA
>CAZORV010000016.1:0-28491 GCA_964582215.1 uncultured Frigidibacter sp. | reverse complement strand
ATGTTGCACGAGGCCCAGCGCACATCCGCGCCCAGCGCCTTCAGCGTCTCGATCAGCACGGCGGTCTGGATCGTCATATGCAGCGACCCGGCGACGCGCGCGCCCTTCAGCGGCTGCGCCTTGCCGAATTCGGTGCGAAGGGCCATCAGCCCCGGCATCTCGGTTTCGGCAATGTCGAGTTCCTTGCGCCCGAAAGCAGCCAGTGAAATGTCCTTGACGATAAAATCCTGCGCCATCCCGGCCACGCTCCTTACATCTGTTTTCGCGCGCCCAATACCATCACAGCCCGCAAACAGCAATCTGCCTGCAAATGTCAGGCCAGGCGCGCCTGACCGGTGCCGAGTATCTTGCCGCGCAAAAGCATCTGCAGGGGCGCCGGTGACCGGTCCAGAACCTTGCCGCCGAAGACAGCCATCGCATAGATCACGAAGGGCGTCGCCAGAAAGAACCCAAGGTAGGTCGGCTGCAGTTCATCGCCAAAGGCCGACCGCCAGAAGACCCACAGAACGCCGATGACCGCAGTGTGGCAGAGATAGGCCAGAAAGCTGTGGCGGCCGAGGGTGGCGATTTTCCGGGCCAGCGCGCTTGGCACCACGGCGCGCGTGAAGGCAAGGATCAGAAAGCCGATCCCCGCCCGGCGGATCATGTCGAACAGATCCTCGCCCACCGCGCCGGCCGCAAGGCCCTGCAGCGCCATGACAAGCGACACAAGCGTCAGGCCAAAACCCCAGGTCAGCGCGGTTCGGGGCGCCGAAAGTGCCCAGACCGACAGGTCAAGCCTCGCCGCAATCGCGCCGAGGCACATGAAGGTGAAGATCGTCGGACGAAACAGCAGCGGCCGCGTGTCCGGCCAGACCGAGATGATCAGTGCCAACGGCAGGACAATCAGCGGAACCCGCCGGATCGCCGGCGAGATGATCAGGATGATCACCGTCGCGACAACAAGATCGCGGATGAAGAACAGCGACTGGTTCGCCGTACCGCCGGCCAGACCGGTCCAGGCATTCACCAGCGCCCAACTGTCCGTCCCGAGATTGTCAAGCGCGGTGGCGTTGCTGCCGATCAGCACCTCTTTGCCAACCGCAAGCAGGATGTAGATCGCGTTCCAGACCAGCATGGGCGCGTAGATGGCCAGTGCCTGCCGGCGCAGGATCTCGCCCGTCGGCCGGTCAAGCCCGGTGCGCCAGAACAGAAAGCCGGAAACGAAACTCAGTGTCGTGACGCTGATCCTGCCCATCGTCTGGGCGAAAAAGTCACCGACCGCCGCCATCGGTCCGCCGTTGATGTAGGAGGGATGACCAAGGCCGGGCGTCACATGAACCCACATCATCGCGACGATGCAGAAGACCCGGGTGAATTCAATCTGAAGGCGTTCTTCGCGTTCCATCGGCCCAGCAGTTAAACCTGTCGCGGCATTGTTGATTGATCCGGCCGGGGCCAGGTATTAGGGTCCCGTCCGGTTGGTGGTCTGAACGACACATAGCACGCCATCGCCGTCAAGGTTTCTCAGGCGGGTTTCAGGGAAGTGGTGCAGAATAAACGCGCCTGGCAAAGGATGCTGTCCGGTCGCAGGCTTGACCTGCTTGACCCGACGCCGGTTGATATCGAGGTCGAGGATATCGCCCACGGGCTGGCATTTGTTGCCCGCTGGAACGGTCAGACGGTCGGCGACTGGCCCTATTCGGTGGCCGAACATTCCCTTCTGGTCGAAACGATCTTCAGCCGCCTGAACCCCGGCACCGAGGCCCGGTGGCAACTTGCCGCACTTCTGCACGACGCGCCCGAATATGTGATCGGCGACATGATCAGCCCGGTGAAGGCCGCCGTTGGTCCGGGCTACGGTCAGATGGATGAACGGCTGGCGGCGGCGGTTCACCTGCGCTTTGGCCTGCCCGCGACCCTGCCGGCGGCGATCAAGAAAGAGATCAAGCGCGCCGATCGCATCTCGGCCTGGATGGAAGCGGTCGAGATCGCCGGTTTCACCAAGGCCGAGGCCGACCGCTATTTCGGCCGGCCACCACATCAGGATCTTCCGGGTCTGGCGATACGCCTGCGCCCGCCTGCCGAGGTGCGCAAAGAGTTCGTCGCGCGGCATCAGCAATTGCTGACAGCCGCGCGCTAGACCGGGGCGCAGCCGCCCCGGTCCGTGGCTTCCTCAGATCAGCATGTCCTCAAGCGACTTGCCGCTTTTCAGCGCCGCTTCAACCCAGCGCGGCTTGCGCCCGCGACCGGTCCATGTGTCGGTGCTGTCGGCCGGGTTGGCATATTTCGCCCGTGCGGGCTTGCGCTTGCGGACCGAGGTTTCGGTGACCAGCTCGCTTAGTGAAAAGCCAAGGGCCCGGGCCTTTTCTTCAATGGCGGCAAGGGCTTCCTGCTTCTTGCGTGCTTCAAAGCCATTGATCGCCCTGTCGGTTTGTGCGCGCAAATCCTTGAGTTCTTTCAATGACATGGCGTCGAGATCAATTTTCATTTTTCTTTCCTTTATTCCCCGCGTTCCCGATCTTTTGCAGAACACTAAAATAAAGGCAAGACAGGGTATCCTGTCTTTTTGGTCAGTTTTTAAGGGTCAGCCTATTTCGGACTGCGCTTGGCAAGTATCCGCTGAAGCGTCCGGCGGTGCATATTCAACCGCCGGGCTGTCTCCGAGACATTGCGATCGCAAAGCTCGTATATCCGCTGGATATGCTCCCAACGCACCCGGTCGGCCGACATCGGATTCTCGGGCGGCGGTGGCGCTTCGCCGCGCGACAAAAGCGCGTTGGTAATATCGTTAGCGTCGGCTGGCTTTGACAGATAGTCGGTCGCGCCGAATTTGACGGCGGCCACCGCCGTCGCAATTGCACCGTAACCGGTCAGAACCACGATCCGGCAATCCGGCCGCCTGGCGCGCAAAGCCTCGACCACATCAAGCCCGTTGCCGTCTTCAAGCCGCAAATCCACAACCGCATATGCCGGCGGACGCGCTTCAACAATTGCCCGGCCAGCCGCAACGCTTTCCGCTGTTTCCGGCTGAAATCCGCGCTTTTCCATTGCCCGCGCCAGACGCGCTATAAACGGCGCGTCATCATCGACAAGCAGCAATGAACGGTCTGCCCCGAGATCGGCTGTCTCGCTGTCGGTCATCACATGTCCTCATCCCAGGTTCGGACAGTTCTAACAGACTGGGCGCGCCGGTCAATTTGATGCGCTGGCTGCGTCAATAAAACAGGCAGTGCGGTCCGCAACGACATCTGCCGTCTCATCCCGGTTGAAAAATTCGACGAATCCAAGGCTCGGCAGCATCAGATAGGTCTGGGTCATGTGATCGACCTCGTACATATCATCCTCGGGATTTTCCGGAACCTTGTAAAAGGTCTTGTACGCCTGTGCCACCGACCGGATTTCGGCCTCGGTCCCGGTCAGCCCGATCATCTTGGGGTGCATCAGATCGGTCCAGTCCTTCAGAACCTCGGGCGTGTCGCGGCGGGGGTCGACGGAAATGAAAACCGGCGTGACCTCGTGGCCCTGCTCTTCCAGAATATCCACCGCTTCGGCATTCCGCGCCGAATCTGTCGGGCAGACGTCCGCACAGAAAGTAAAGCCGAAATAGACCAGCGACGGTTTCGACAGAACCTCTTTGTCGGTGACCGTCCTGCCATTCTCATCCGTCAGCGTGAACGGCCCGCCAATTGCCGCCGCGCCGCCGGCGACCTGACTGGCCCGGCAATGCGCAAAGGCGTCCAGCCCGGCCTTTCGCGTCAGACTATAGGTCGCCACCAGCGCGATAAGCGCCGTAGCCGTCGCCGCAACCGCCAGCCGTCCCGTCGTCAAGGCCATTTCACCGCCCTCTCTTTCCTGTCGGCGCATTGATCGCCTATCTTGCACCGAGGTTCAACCGCGTCACCCGCCGCCGACGCAAAGAGAGGCGCCATGGCCGACACCACCCATGCCACCGGCCCCGACGGCTTTGCATCGCGCAGCGACTGGATCCGGCTGCACACGCTGGTCATGCTGCGATGGCTGGCCGTCTGTGGGCAGCTGGCGGCCATGGCCGTCGCCTGGCGGTTCTTTGACATCGCCGTCAACGTCGTGCCTTGCGTGGCCATCGTCGGCCTGTCGGTGGTTGCAAACATCATTTCAGGCCTGTTTTACCCCGAAAACCGCCGCCTGACCGAATATGAGGCACTGTCAGTCCTGATCTTCGACAGCTGCCAGCTGGCCGCGCTGCTTTACCTGACCGGCGGCCTTTCAAATCCCTTCGCCCTCTTGATGCTGGCGCCGACCACAATCGCGGCGACGGCGCTGCACGATCTTTCGACGGGCGTGGTCGGGCTGGTCACTCTGGCGCTGGTGACGATTCTGGCCGTCGCCTATGTGCCGCTTCACTACCTCGACGGCACGCCGATCCTCATGCCGCAGATCCTTGCCATCGGCTTCTGGCTGGCGATCGTCATCGGCGTCGTGTTCCTGTCGCTCTATGCCCGCCGGGTCAGCGCCGAACTGCACGCGATGAGCGACGCGCTTCTGGCGACTCAGTTGGCCCTGGCCCGCGAACAGACCCTGACCGATCTTTCCGGCGTCGTCGCCGCCGCCGCGCATGAGCTTGGGACACCGCTTGCCACGATCATGCTGACCAGTGCCGAACTGGTCGAAGACCTGTCCGACCGACCGCAGCTGAAGGCCGACGCCGAACTGATCCGTGAACAGGCCGACCGCTGCGGCGACATCCTTCATTCGATGGGACGCTCGGGCAAGGACGACCTGCAGATGCGGATGGCCCCCTTTCAGGCCATTGTCGAAGAGGCCGCCGAACCGCACCGCAACCGTCATGCGCGGGTCCTGATCGAACCGCAGCCGGGCACCGGCCAGCAGCCGATGATCCGCCGTCGCCCGGAAATCATCCATGGCCTGCGCAACCTGATCCAGAATGCCGTCGACTTTTCACGCTCGGCGGTCTGGATCGAGCTTGAATGGACGGTCAACGAACTGAAGATCCGCATCATCGACGATGGCCCAGGTTTTCCGCCGAACACCATCGGCCGCATCGGCGACCCTTTCATGGGCCAGCGCGGCCGTGTCGAAAACATCGCCATCGACCGCCGCCACTATAAGGGCATGGGTCTTGGCCTGTTCATCGCCAAGACTTTGCTGGAACGGTCGGGCGCGACGCTGCGGTTCGGCAATGCCTCGGACCCGTTCCTGCTCGAGGAAGAGCGCCCCGCGAAATGCGGCGCCGAGGTCGAGCTGGTCTGGCCACGCGCGCTGATCGAAATTCACCGCTATGAGCTGGTCGGTGAAAACACCCTGTTTTCGGACTGAAGGCTTCATTTATCGCAAAGCCTCGATGATTTCTTAACGCGGCATTAACCGACTTTCAAAAGACTGCACGCGGGGGCGGATGATCCGCGAAAGGTCGGTCGATGCTGACACCGTTTATTCTGGCAGGGTTCTTCGTTGCGGTTTCGGTTTCATCGGCACTGGTCGCCCTTCTGGCGATGGCGGCGCTGAAGTCGGTTGCCGGCCGCCGGGCCCTCGCCGGCGAGATGGGCCGGGAACCGACGATCTTCCTGTTCGACGACGCCGACCTGATTGACGCGACAGCACCTGCCCGCGCGCTTCTGGCGGGCGTCCCGCAGGCGGGCGGTGACTGGGCGCGGTTGCTGGCCTACCTTTTGCCCAAGGTGCCGGGCCTGACCAAAAGCCTGTCCGACCTTCCCGATCGCGGCTATTTCGAACTCGCCGCCAGTGACGGGTCCGGCCTGCAGGTCCGGGCCGAACAGATCGGCCAGGCCCAGCGCCTGACATTGATCAACACCGCGTCCGACGGCCAGCAGATGACCGTCGACAGCCTCAGCCAACAGGCGCAGGAGGAGGAGCTGACGCTTCTGCGCGACATCCTCGGCAGCCTGCCCATCGCTTCCTGGCGCCGCTCGGCCGAAGGGGTGATCGTCTGGGCGAACGAGGCCTATCTTGACCTTGCCGCGCTGGCGACCGGCGAAGACGCGCTGGTCTGGCCTCTGCCGGACATCTTCCCGATCGACAGCGACCCCGCCCACGCGCGCGGATCAAAGCGTCTCAGGATCGCGCCGCAGGTCGGCGGCAAGGATCAGTGGTTCGACTGCCAGCTTCTGCAGTCGGGCAGCGGTCAGGTCGGCTTTGCCCTTCCGGCCGATCAGATCGTCCGCGCCGAACGGTCGCTGCGCGAATTCATCCAGACCCTGACCAAGACCTTTGCCGACCTGCCCATCGGCCTCGCCATCTTTGACCGCCAGCGCCAGCTCGCGCTGTTCAACCCGGCGCTGATCGACCTAACCTCGCTTGATGGTGAGTTTCTGTCGGGGCGGCCGACGCTGTTCGCCTTCCTCGACCGCCTTCGCGAAACGCGCATCCTGCCAGAGCCGAAAAATTATTCGGTCTGGCGCCAGAAGATGATCGACCTTGAAAAGGCCGCGGCGACCGGCCTTTACGAGGAAACCTGGCTTCTGACCACCGGCCAGACCTACCGCGTGACCGGCCGCCCCCACCCCGAAGGCGCCGTCGCCTTTCTGTTCGAGGATATCAGCGCCGAAGTTTCGCTGACCCGGCGGTTCCGGACCGAGATCGAGCTGGCACAGTCGGTCGTCGATGTGATCGAGGATGCGGTGGCGGTCTTTTCGGAAAGTGGCGAATTGGTCATGTCGAACCGCGCCTACGCCACCCTCTGGGGCGTCGACCCGCGCCCCTCGCTCGGGACGCTGACCATCATCGACGCGCTTCGGACCTGGCAGTCCGTGGCGCGGCCGTCACCGATTTGGGGCGACCTGCGCGACTTTGTCGGCGAACCGGGCGAGCGCGCCGAATGGGACGGACAGGTCACGATGACTGACGGCCGCAACCTGACCTGCCGCATCAGCCCGATGCTGCGCGGCGCCACCCTTGTCCGCTTTTGCCGCAACACGCCCGAACGGTTTTTCGTCCGCCATTCGCGCCGCATCCGCAGCCGGCCCGACGAGTTGACCCTGCCGCAGTAGCCATCCGCCACCAACCCTTGCCCGGCAGGGCTTTTCCCTCTATTCCGCAGCGCGACCTGCTGACCACGAGGAAGCCCATGCCCGCGCCCAACGCCCCGAAAAAAGTCGTGCTTGCCTATTCGGGCGGGCTGGATACCTCGATCATCCTCAAGTGGCTGCAGACCGAATATGGCTGCGAGGTGGTGACCTTTACCGCCGACCTCGGCCAGGGCGAAGAACTTGAACCCGCCCGGCAAAAGGCCCTGCTTTTGGGGATCAAACCCGAGAATATCCACATCGTCGACGTGCGCGAAGAGTTTGTCCGCGACTTCGTCTTCCCGATGTTCCGCGCCAACGCCCTTTACGAGGGGCTCTATCTCCTCGGCACCTCGATCGCCCGGCCGCTGATCTCGCAGCATCTGGTGCGCATCGCCGAAGAATGCGGTGCCGATGCCGTGGCCCATGGCGCGACCGGCAAGGGCAACGATCAGGTCCGGTTCGAACTGTCGGCCTATGCGCTGAACCCGGGGATCAAGGTCATCGCCCCCTGGCGCGAATGGGATCTGACCAGCCGCACCCGCCTGCTGGAATTTGCCGAGGCAAACCAGATTCCGATCGCCAAAGACAAGCGCGGCGAGGCGCCGTTCAGCGTCGATGCCAACCTTCTGCACACCTCGTCCGAAGGCAAGGCACTGGAAAACCCGGCCGACGAGGCGCCGGATTACGTCTATCAGCGGACCACCAACCCCGAGGACGCCCCCGATCAGGCCGAAATGGTCGAGATCACCTTTGAACGCGGCGATGCCGTCGCCATCAACGGCGAACGCCTCAGCCCCGCAACGATCCTGACCCGGCTGAACGAGCTTGGCGGCAAACACGGCGTTGGTCGCCTTGACCTGGTCGAAAACCGCTTTGTCGGCATGAAGTCGCGCGGCGTCTACGAGACCCCCGGCGGGACGATCCTTCTGGAGGCGCATCGCGGCATCGAACAGATCACCCTTGATTCCGGCGCCGGGCATCTGAAGGATTCGGTCATGCCGCGCTATGCCGAACTGATCTACAACGGCTTCTGGTTCAGCCCCGAGCGCGAGATGCTGCAAGCGCTGATCGACAAAAGCCAGGACCATGTCACCGGCACCGTCAGGGTCAAACTCTACAAAGGCGCGGCCCGTACCGTCGCCCGCTGGTCCGACCATTCGCTTTACAGCGAAAAGCACGTGACCTTTGAAGAGGACGCCGGCGCCTATGACCAGAAGGACGCGGCGGGCTTCATCCGCCTGAATGCCCTGCGGCTGAAACTGATCGCCACAAGGAACGCGCGGGTGGCGGCGAAGGGTTGACGGGCAAGGCCAGTGTGCCGCAGACGGGGCGGTCGGTCAAAATTTCGCCAGAAACGGTGCGCATTCATCAGCCCCGGCCCTGCCAGGCTGTCTGGCGGGATTCGGGAGTCTTACCATGCGTCTGACGTCTTCTGTCGCGGTTCTGTCGCTGGCCATCGCCGGGCTTTCACCTCTGCCATCTTCGCTATTCCCTACGTCCGGCATTGACGCCGCGTTCGCCAAAGGCGGCGGCGGTGGAAATGGTGGCGGGCAAAGCGAAAGCCATGGCGGCGGCAAGGGCGCTGACAAGTCGTCAGGCAGCGGCAAGTCGGCTTCGGCCGGTGCGGCCAGCGGCAAAAAGGCCAAGACCCGCAGCAACTCAACGGGTGCCCTCGCGTCGGAGCTGAAAGGTCTGAACGCCGCGCATGCCTCGGAAACTGCGCTTGCGCACGCGTCGCCGAACAGCCGCGTTGGCAAACTTGCAGCCTATCGCGATGCCGCGCTTGCAGCGCAAAAGTCTGACGCTGCGATCGAGAGCGCGGAAGCGGCGCTCAGCGCGGCCGAACAGGCTGTTGCCGACGCCGAAGCGGCCCTGCAGGCTGCCACCGACTCTGGCACCGCGACCGACGAAGAGCTTGCGGCCCTGGCCCAGGCGGTCGACGACGCCAATGCCGATCTCGCGCAGTCCCAGACCGACTATGACGCAGCCCTTGCCGCGTCGTCCGATGCCACAATCACCGAGGAAGAGGCCCTGCTGGCCGCGTCCGACGGTCGCACCCTCTCGCGCGGTGCGATTGAATATCTTCGCGAGCAGCTGGGCATAGCCGACGCTTTACAGCCGGAACTTTGACAGCCGCTCATAATAGGGCAGCGCCTGATCGGCCAGCCGCTGGTCATCGGCCGAGAGGTCCGGCAGCGGACCCTCCGCCGCCTCGAACCCGGTCGAGCCATGGACGGCCCCGTACCAGTGCGGCGCCCAGACCCCGTCATAGGGTTTCGGCCCCGGCGCCCAACGCAGCATCCGGTCGGTAAAGCCGATGCCCAGCGCCGCGCAAAGCCGGGTCAGGGCGCCCTGCGGGTCGGCACGGATGTCGGCACTGTCGATCACCAAAGGCGCCCGGCCCAGCCAGCCCGCCACCTCGTCAAACAGTTCTGCCTGCTGGACAAAGCCGATATCTGCCAGCGTCGGCCCTTCGCGTTTCTTCGCATAGCTGGCGACAACCCGGGCCGGATGGCGGATCAGAAAGACGTTGGCAGTGGTTCGCATGAAGCCGCGATCAAAACCGGGGATCATATGCAGCGTCATGTGTTTTTGGTAAAACAGTGTCTGTTTATGGGGAATTGGCCCGGCACAGGCCGCCGCCACACGCCCCGCATCGGCCTCGTGCGCGGCGATGATCGCGTCGCGCATCGGATGGTCGATGCCGGTCGCCCGAAGATAGGCGGCGTAGAACGGCTCGTCCCAGACAGCGCAATCCCCGCGCGCGGCAAAGGCATACATCATCGCGGTCGACAGGTTCCGCGGCCCCGACCACATCGCTATGCGCATTGCGCCACCAGATCCTTGTAAAGCCCACGCAGCCGCTCCGTCACCGGCCCCATCTGCCCGCTTCCGATCACCCGCCCGTCAATCTCGCCCACCGGGGTCTGGGCGCCGAAGGTCCCGGTCAGGAACGCCTCGTCCGCCGAATAAGTGTCGTAAAGCGAAAAGTTCCGTTCAAACACCGGAATACCGTTCGCCCGGCAAAGCGCGATGACCTTGCCCCGGGTGATGCCGTTCATGCAATAGTCACCGGTCGAGGTCCAGACGGCACCCTTGCGGACGATGAAGAAATTGCAGGCATTGGTGGTGTTCACGAACCCATGGACATCCAGCATCAGCGCCTCGTCCGCGCCGGCCTTTTGCGCGGCGATACAGGCCAGGATGCAGTTCAGCTTGGAATGGGAATTCAGCTTGGGATCCTGCGTCATCGGCAATCCGCGCAGATGCGGCACGGTCGCCAGCCGGATCGGACGCGGCAGTTTCGGGCGGGAATGTTCCATGATGATCACCATGGTCGGCCCCGACTGCGACAGTTTGGGATGCTGGAACGGCCGCACCTTGACCCCCCGCGTCACCATCAGCCGCGCATGGGCGTCGGTCACCATGCCATTGGCCATTTGCGTGTCTGATAAGGCCTTTTTGACCCCGTCCGGCGTCATCGCCAGATCAAGGTCGATGCATTTCGCCGCCTCGAACAGCCGCTCGACATGTTCGTCCAGAAAGGCCCAGCGCCCGTCATAAAGCCGGATCCCTTCCCACACACCGTCGCCCAGCATGAAGCCGGAATCATAGACGCTGACCCGGGCCTCGGCCTTGGGCACGATGCGGCCATCGACATAGATCAGGATGTCCTCGTTGCGCCGGTCCTCTTCCGAGGCATGGGTTGAAACGTCGGTCATGGCACCCCCTTTTTCCGGCAAGGCTAGCCGCGCCCCGGCGCAAGCGAAAGCGCGCTTTCACGCGAAACTGATTTGCCCGGATCGGCAATGCGCGCCATCCCCGGGAAAACGGAGGTTTTCATGCGCGCTGTCCTGATGTCCATTGCCCTGCTTTTGCTGCCCCTGACCGCACGGGCCGAAACCGCAATTCTTGCGGGCGGCTGTTTCTGGTGCGTCGAGGCGAATTTCGAAAGCGTCCCGGGCGTCGGCGAGGTCGTGTCCGGCTACACCGGCGGTGGGCTGAGCAATCCGACCTATGACGACGTCAAGGCCGAAACCTCGGGCCATTACGAGGCGGTCCGGATCAGTTTCGACCCCGCGCGCGTCAGCTATGCCGAGATTGTCCGGCTGTTCCTGCATTCGACCGACGTTGTGGACGGGGGCGGTCAGTTCTGCGACCGTGGGGAAAGCTACCGTTCAGCGATTTTCGTCCGCAACGACGCCCAGCGCGCCGCCGCCGAAGCCGAGGTCGCAAAGGCCGCGGCCGAGCTTGGCCGCAAGATCGTGACCCCGGTTCTGGCGGCGAAAAAGTTCTGGCCGGCCGAGGACTATCACCAGAATTACTACAAGGGCACCGGCATCATCCTGACCCGGCGCGGCCCGAAGGTTCAGTCATCGGCCTATGCCTTTTACCGCAATGCCTGCGGCCGCGATCAGCGGATACAAGAGCTTTGGGGCAACAAGGCCGAGTTCCTGCACTGAGCGGCAAAGGTCATCCGTTCACGAAGGCCTCAACCTCGGCCGCTTCGGGAATCGCGTCCGCCGTGCCGGCCCGGGTGACCTTCAGCGCCGCCGCGGCCGCCGCCCGATGCAGCGCCGCCTCGGGTGACAGGCCCCCGTCACGGCCCGCGACGAAATAGCCCGCGAACGTGTCGCCCGCGCCGGTCGTGTCGACGACAGCGACCTTGCGGGCGGCGGCAAAGGCGCGCTTCCCCGCCCGCGACCGCCAGTCCGCGCCATCGGCCCCCCGCGTCACCAGAATTTCCGGCACATCCAGATCGTCGAGGCCCCGGCCCAGCGCTGCGCAAAGCTGCTCCGCCTCGACCGCATTCAGGATCAGCAGCGTAACCTGATCCAGCACCGCGCGCACCGCCTGCACATCGAACGGCGCCGCAGAATAGACGACCATCGCCCCCCGCTGGCGCGCCAGCCGCGCCGCATCGGGCTGATGGGCGGTCTCGTTCTGCAGGATCAGCATGTCGCCCGGCCCGGCCCCCGCCAGCGCCCGCTCGATCAGCGCAAACGGCATCGCCCGGTTGGCGCCGGCGAAAAGCACGATGTTGTTTTCGCCCGCCGCATCGACATTGATGATCGCATGCCCCGTCGGCACATCCAGCCGCGCAATATGATCGACATTCACGCCCCAGCCGGCCAGCCGGTCCACCGCCCAGCGCCCCTCGGGCCCGACCGCGCCGATATGGGCAACCCGCGCCCCCGCCCTGGCCGCCGCCACCGACTGATTTGCCCCCTTGCCGCCCAGACCCATCCGATAGCCGCTGGCAGCCAGCGTTTCCCCCGGCGCCGGCAGATGCGGAACCTGATAGAAATGGTCGATGTTGATCGAGCCGAGGTTGTAGATCATCGTGGCTGGCCCAGGCGGCAGGCGGCAATGACGGCCATGTTCAGAATGTCGTTCACCGTCGAGCCGGTCGAGCAAATCTGGATCGGCTGACTGACGCCGGTCAGGATCGGCCCGATGATCGTCGCGCCGCCCATCTCTTGCATCAGCTTGACCGAGATCGAGGCCGAATGCCGCGCCGGAACCACCAGCACATTCGCCGGGCCGGTCAGCCGGCAGAACGGATAGTGCGCCATCCGGTCCATGTTCAGCGCCACATCCACGGTCATCTCGCCGTCATACTCGAAATCGACGCGGCGCCCGTCCAGAACACGCGGCGCCTGATGCATCTTGGTCGCCCGCTCGGACACCGGATAGCCGAAGGTCGAGAATGACAGGAAGGCCACGCGCGGATCCATCCCCAGGCCGCGCGCGACATGGGCGCCACGCTCGGCTATGTCGGCCAGATCATTCTCGTCCGGCCATTCATGCACCAGCGTGTCGCCGATCAGCACGATCCGGCCCTTGTGAACGATGGCGGTTATCCCGACCGCCCCGTCCGACGGGCGCGCGTCAAAGACATTGTTGATCAGGTCAAGCACATGCGCCGACTTGCGCGTGGCGCCGGTGACCAGACCGTCGGCATGGCCATGGGCCAGCATCAGCGCCGAAAACACATGCCGGTCACGCGCCGCAAGCCGGTGAATATCGTGATGATCGAAGCCCTTGCGTTGCAGGCGATCATACAGGAAGTCTTTGTAAAGGTTCAGATATTTCGTGGTGGCGGCATTGACGATCTCCAGCTCGTCCACCGCGTCGGCAAGACCTTCGGCCGCCAGCTTTTCCCTGACGTCCGCCTCGCGCCCCACCACCAGCGCCTTGCCAAGGCCGGCACGGCCATAGGCGACAGCGGCGCGCAGCACGCGGGAATCGTCGCCCTCGGCAAACAGCATCCGCGCCTGGGCCTGACGCGCCCGGGCATGGATGCCCTGCAGGATCGCCGCCGTCGGATCCATCCGCGCCTTCAGCGACAGTTCATAGGCGGCCATGTCGACAATCGGCCGCCGCGCGGCGCCGGTCTTCATCCCGGCCCGCGCCACGGCCGGCGGAATCACATGGATCAGCCTCGGGTCAAACGGCGTCGGGATGATATAGTCGCGCCCGAAGCTCAGCTTTCGCCCATAGGCCATAGCGACCTCGTCCGGAACATCCTCGCGCGCGAGCCTTGCCAAAGCTTCGGCGCAGGCGATCTTCATCGCGTCATTGATCGCCCGGGCATGGATATCCAGCGCTCCCCGAAACAGATAGGGAAAACCAAGGACATTGTTGACCTGATTGGGATAATCGCTGCGCCCGGTCGCGACGATGGCATCAGCGCGGACGGCATGCGCCTCTTCGGGGGTGATTTCGGGGTCGGGGTTGGCCATCGCAAAGATCACCGGGTTCGGTGCCATCGACAGAACCATCTCGGGCGTCACCGCCCCCTTGGCCGAGACGCCCAGAAACACGTCGGCGCCCGCCATCGCCTCTTCCAGCGTCCGCGTCTCGGTCCGGGCGGCGTGGGCCGACTTCCACTGGTTCATCCCCTCGGTCCGGCCCTGCCAGATCACACCCTTGGTGTCGCACATGATGCAATTGTCATGGCGGGCGCCCATGGCCTTCAACAGTTCCAGACAGGCGATCCCCGCAGCACCCGCGCCATTCAGGACGATCCTGACCTCGCCGATCTTCTTGCCGCTGAGTTCCAGCGCGTTGATCAGGCCCGCAGCGCAGATCACCGCCGTGCCATGCTGATCGTCATGGAACACCGGTATGTCCATGATCTCCTTCAGCCTTTGCTCGATGATGAAACATTCCGGCGCCTTGATGTCCTCAAGGTTGATCCCGCCGAATGTCGGGCCCATCAGGCTGACAGCCTTGATGATTTCCTCGGGGTCTTCGGTGTCCAGTTCGATATCGATGGCGTTCACGTCGGCGAAGCGCTTGAACAGAACCGCCTTGCCCTCCATCACCGGCTTTGACGCCAGCGCGCCAAGGTTGCCCAGCCCGAGGATCGCCGTGCCGTTCGAGATGACCGCCACCATGTTGCCCTTGACCGTGTAGTCATAGGCCGTCTCGGGCCGCGCCGCGATCGCCTGGACCGGAACTGCGACGCCGGGGCTGTAGGCCAGCGACAGATCGCGCTGGGTCGCCATCGGCTTTGATGCGGTGATTTCATACTTTCCCGGCGCCGGTTGCAGGTGATAGGCAAGCGCCTCTTCCGGCGTGACACGGTTTCTGACCGACATGTTTCTCTTCCTGTTGGGCCCGACCTTGGTAACGGCCCGCCGAAACCGGCTCAATAGCCGTGGCGGGGATGTTAGCGTTAAACCCGCCGGTCAGGTCTTAAAGTTCCGGTGGCACCGGCGGGGCGGAATGTACTAATCCTGCGCCATGGCACAGGACGACAACATATCAACCGTCACCCCGATGATGGCGCAATATCTGGAGATCAAGGGGCGCTATGCCGATGCGCTGCTGTTCTACCGGATGGGCGACTTCTACGAGATGTTCTTTGCCGACGCCGAGGCGGCAGCGGCGGCGCTGGACATTGCGCTGACCAGGCGCGGCCAGCATCTTGGTCAGGACATTCCGATGTGCGGCGTTCCCGTCCATGCCGCCGAGGGCTATCTTCTGACGCTGATCCGCAAGGGCTTTCGCGTCGCGATCGCCGAACAGATGGAAGACCCGGCCGAGGCGCGCAAGCGCGGCGCAAAGTCGGTCGTTGCGCGCGATGTGGTCAGGCTGGTCACGCCCGGGACATTGACCGAGGATTCTCTGCTCGAGGCGCGGCGGCACAACTTTCTTGCCGCCTGGGCCGAGGTCCGGGACGACGGCGCGCTGGCATGGGCCGACATATCGACGGGCGAGTTTCGGGTGATGCCCTGCCCGCAGGTCCGGCTCGGGCCGGAACTGGCGCGCCTTGCCCCGCGCGAGTTGATCGTGGCCGATGTGAAAGAGGCTGATCTTGCCGGAATAGTGTCTGATCTTGGTGCTGCACTGACGCCCCTGTCGCGTGCGTCGTTCGACAGCGATGGCGCGGCGCGGCGGCTTTGCGGCCTGTTCGCCATCGGCAGTCTGGACGCGTTCGGCAATTTCAGCCGGGCCGAACTGTCGGCGATGGGTGCGATTGTGGACTATCTCGATCTGACCCAGCGGGGTAAACTGCCGCTGCTGCGGCCACCGGTCAAGGAACTGTCGGGCGGCACGGTGCAGATTGACGCCGCCACCCGCCGCAATCTGGAAATCACCCAAAGCCTGTCCGGCGGCCGCGAAGGATCGCTGATCGCGGCCATCGACCGGACCGTGACGGCAGGCGGCGCCCGGCTGCTGGACCGCCGCCTTTCGGCCCCGTCCCGCGATCTGGCCGAGGTCCAGGCCCGCCTGACAGCGGTTCGCCAGCTGACCGCCGATACGCGGCTGGCCGACGATCTGCGCGCAGCCCTCAGAACCGTCCCCGACATCGACCGCGCCCTGTCGCGGCTGGCCCTTGACCGTGGCGGCCCCCGTGACCTGACCGCCATCCGCGCCGGACTGCGCGGCGCCGCGTCGATTGCCGTGCGCCTGCCCGCCGACGCTGCCCCGCGGCTGAGGGACGCTGCCGCCGCGCTGACCGGTTTCGACGATCTGATCGGCCATCTGACCCATGCGCTTGTTGATGAGCCGCCGCTGTTGGCCCGCGACGGCGGCTTCATCGCCGCCGGTCATGACGCCGACCTTGATCAGGCGCGCCTCCTTCGTGACGAGGGCCGCAGCGTCATCGCGGCGATGCAGGCGGATTACGTGGCCCTGACCGGCATCCCCAGTCTGAAGATCAAGCACAACAATGTGCTGGGCTATTTCATCGAAACAACCGACACCCACGCCGCGCGGATGTTGTCAGCGCCGCTGAGCGAGACCTTCATCCACCGCCAGACGACCGCCAATCAGGTGCGCTTCACCACCGTCGCCCTGAGCGAGATGGAAACGCGGATCCTGAACGCCGGGAACCGCGCGCTGGAGATTGAAAAGCGGCTCTATGACGGCCTGAAAGCCACGGTTTTGGCCGTCGCCGCGCCGGTTGGTGCGGCCGCCAGGGCCCTGTCCGAGGTCGACCTGACCGCCGCCTTTGCCGATCTGGCACGCGGCGAGGGCTGGACCGAACCGAAAGTCGACGACAGCCGCGCCTTTGCGGTCACCGGCGGCCGCCATCCCGTGGTCGAACGGGCGCTTCGCCGCTCGGGCGAGCCGTTCGTCGCCAATGACTGCGGCCTGACCGATGGTGACACCCCGGCAATCTGGCTGCTGACCGGGCCGAACATGGCCGGGAAATCGACCTTTCTTCGCCAGAACGCGCTGATCGCACTTCTGGCGCAGGCCGGTTCCTTCGTTCCGGCAACCAGCGCCCATATCGGACTGGTCAGCCAGCTTTTCAGCCGCGTCGGCGCCGCGGACGATCTGGCGCGCGGCCGGTCGACCTTTATGGTCGAGATGGTGGAGACCGCCGCGATCCTCAATCAGGCCGATGACCGCGCGCTGGTGATCCTGGACGAAATCGGCCGCGGCACGGCGACCTATGACGGCCTTTCGATTGCCTGGGCGACGCTGGAACATCTGCACGACGTCAACCGCTGCCGCGCGCTGTTCGCGACGCACTACCACGAAATGACCGCTCTGGCCGGCAAGCTTGGCGGCGTCGAAAACGCCACGGTGACGGTCAAGGAATGGCAGGGCGAGGTGATCTTCCTGCACGAGGTGCGCAAGGGCGCGGCCGACCGTTCCTATGGCGTGCAGGTCGCGCGGCTGGCCGGTCTGCCGCAAACCGTGGTCGAACGGGCCCGGGTGGTCCTTGAGGCGCTGGAAAAGGGCGAGCGCGAGGGTGGAACGCGGAAACACACGCTGATCGACGATCTGCCCCTGTTCAGCGCCGCCCCCGCCCCGGCGCCGGCGCGCCCCGCCAGGGGTCCGTCGCCGGTTGAGGAACAGCTGAAGGCCCTGCACCCCGACGACATGACGCCCCTGCAGGCGCTCGCGGCGCTTTACGATCTGAAGCGCGGACTGCGGGATTGAGGCGCTCCCGCCCGAGAAGGCGTGCTTCCAGTGGAAGCACGCCCGGGCGGTTGCCCGTAGGCGCAAGCCGCAGGGCAAGGGGTTCTCCACCCACACCGGACGCTGGGCAATCGGGCTGCGGCTGCCCAGGCGGACGCGAACGCGGCCCGATTTGTCGCGGGACAAATCGGGCAAGACCGGGCGCCTGCATCTTTCCCCGGACACAGACCCGGCGGGTTCCCTGGCGTCATGCTGCTAAGGTTCCGGCCATGCTCCTGTGCATAACCGTGCATACGCTTGAGGGTTTGGGGGGCGCCGTGCGTCCCCCAAACTCCTTTTTTGCCGCGAGGTCGCTCGACGTTACTGCTTCGGTGTCGAGCTGACCCCGACTTGCGCCGGGCGCAAAAGCCGGTCGTGCAGCATGAAGCCCTCGGTCATCACCTGAATGATGTCGCCCGCGCGGGTGCCCGGCAGGGGCGCCTCGAACATCGCCTGATGCAGCTGGGGGTCAAAGGCGTCGCCGGCCTCGGGGATGATCGGGGTCATGCCGTGGCGGGTCATGACATTCACCAGCTCGCGCAGGGTCAGTTCGACCCCCTCGATCAGCGCCTGTGCGGCGGCCCGCTGTTCGTCGCCCGCCGCGTCAAGCGCGCGCTTCAGATTGTCGAACACCGGCAGCAGGTCCTTGGCCAGCTTCGACCCGCCATATTGCTCCGCCTCGCGCCGGTCACGCTCGCCGCGCTTGCGGATATTCTCGGCGTCGGCCAGCGCGCGCATGAAGCGGTCCTTCATCTCGTCCCGCTCGGCACGCAAAGCCTCGACCTCGGCCGCCATCGGATCGTCGTCCAGCATCGCGTCGCCCATCAGCGCCTGATCTTCGGCCAGTTCGTCTTTCTTCATCTCACTCATCTGCCTATCCTTACCGCTCGCCCGACAGCAGCCTGCCGACAAGCTGCGCCGTGTAGTCGACGATCGGAACGATGCGGCCATAGTTCAGCCGCGTCGGACCAATCACACCCACGGCGCCGATGATCTTACGGTCCGCGTTCATATAGGGAGAGACCACCAGAGAGGAACCCGAAAGTGAGAAAAGTTTGTTTTCGGAGCCGATGAAAATCCGCACACCTTCGCCGGATTCGGCCAATTGCAGGAATTCGGCGATGTCACGCTTGCGCTCAAGATCGTCGAACAGGCTGCGGATGCGCGAAAGATCGGCCTCGGACCCCTGATCCAGCAGATTGGACTGGCCACGCACGATCAGCCGTTCGGTGGATTCGCCGGGCGATTCCCACAACGCCAGCCCCTGTTCCACCAGTACCCGCGCAAGATCGTTCAGCTCTTGCCGCCGCGCGGTGATTTCGCGGGTGATGTGGGTCCGAAGCTCGGACAGCGTCCGCCCCTCGGCCAGCGCATTCAGAAAATTCGCGGCCTCGCGCAGCGATGAGGGCGTCTGTCCGGGCGGCGGCGCGAACAGCCGGTTTTCGACCTGACCATCGGCAAAGACCAGAACCACCAGCGCCCGGTCCGGCGCCAGCGACACAAATTCGATGTGCCGGATCGGCGCCTCGCGCTTGGGCGTCAGAACCAGACTGGCGCCATGGGTGATCCCGGACAGGGCGGCCCCCACCCGGTCAAGCAGCGAGCCCACACCGGATTCGGTCTTGCTGACCGTGGCGTCGATGGCCTGCCGGTCGGCCAGCGTCACGGTCGACACTTCCATCAGCCCGTCCACGAACATCCGCAGGCCAAGCTGCGTCGGGATCCGCCCGGCCGAAATGTGCGGACTGTCGAGAAGGCCCAGAAATTCGAGATCCTGCATCACATTGCGCACCGTCGCCGCCGACAGCTTCTCGCTCATCGTGCGGGTAAGAGAGCGCGAGCCGATCGGGTCGCCGCTGTCGAGATAGCCTTCGACCACGCGCCGGAAAACCTCGCGCGAGCGGTCGTTCATCTGTGACAGGATTTTCTGGCCGTCGTTCATCTGCGATCCAGATAAGAGCCCGGGGTCCGGGACGTCAATCGGGGTTGCATCGGATCGCGCCGCCCTTCTAATGGCGCGAACCATTCTGGAAGGAAGATCCATGCGCCCGTCAGGCAGGAAACTTGAAGACATGCGGCCGATTTCGATCGAGATCGGCGTGACGAAACATGCCGAGGGCTCTTGCCTGATCCGCTGCGGGGAAACGCAGGTCATCTGCACTGCGACGATCGAGGACAAGCCGCCGCCCTTTCTGAAGGGCACCGGCCTTGGCTGGGTGACGGCGGAATATGGCATGCTGCCCCGCGCCACCAACACCCGCAACCGGCGCGAGGCGGCGGCGGGCAAGCAGTCCGGCAGAACCCAGGAAATCCAGCGCCTTATCGGTCGCGCGCTGCGGGCCGGCGTTGACCGCGTGGCTTTGGGTGAGCGTCAGATCGTCATCGACTGCGACGTCATTCAGGCCGACGGCGGAACGCGCTGCGCCTCGATCACCGGCGGCTGGGTGGCGTTGCGGCTGGCGGTCAACCGGTTGCTGAAGGCGGGGACCATCGTCAGCGATCCGATCGTCGACCATATCGCCGCCGTCAGCTGCGGCATCTACGCCGGCCAGCCGGTCGTCGACCTTGACTATGCCGAAGACAGCGAGGCCGGGACCGACGGCAATTTCATCCTGACCGGTCGCGGCCGGCTGGTCGAAGTGCAGATGTCGGCCGAGGGTGCGACATTCTCGCGCGATGAAATGGGCCGCCTGCTTGACCTGGCCGAGGGGGGAATCGCCACCCTGGTCGCCGCACAGAAAGCCGCACTGGGATGAGGGTCTTTTCGGGCGGTCAGCTGCTGGTCGCGACCCACAACAAGGGCAAATTGCAGGAAATCGCCGCGCTGCTGGCACCGTTCGGCATTGCCTGCGTCAGCGCGGCGGATATGGGTTTGCCCGAACCGGAAGAGACCGAAAGCACCTTTGTCGGCAACGCCCGGATCAAGGCCCATGCTGCCGCGCAGGCAACTGGCCTGCCCGCCCTGGCCGATGATTCCGGGATCGAGGTCGAGGGTCTGAACGGCGCACCCGGGGTCTATACCGCCGACTGGGCCGCGACGCCCACCGGCCGGGACTTCGTCCAGGCCATGACCCGGACCTGGGCGGAACTTGAGGCCGCCAATGCCCCCTATCCGCGCCGGGCGCGTTTCATGGCGACGATGGTTCTGGCCTGGCCGGATGGCCATGATGAAGTGTTCGTGGGCAAGGTCGACGGACAGGTCGTCTGGCCGATGCGCGGGGCGCAGGGCCACGGCTATGACCCGATGTTCCAGCCCGACGGCCGCGACCAGACCTTCGCCGAGATGGACCCGGCGGAAAAGAACCGGATTTCCCACCGGGCTGATGCGTTTGCCCGGCTCGCGGCAGCGTTTGGAGGTTAGGATGCAGCGGATATCGACCGGATCGCCGTTCGAAAAGACCATGGGCTATAGCCGGGCGGTGGTGAAGGGCCCCTGGTGCTTTGTCTCGGGGGTGACGGGGTATGATTATAGCACCATGATCATGCCCGACGACGTGAGCGATCAGGCGCGGAACTGCTTTGCCACCATCAAATGGGCGCTGACCGAGGGCGGCTTTGCCATGGAGGACATCGTCCGGGTTCAGTATACGATCACCGACGCCGCCTTTGCCGAGGTTGTGACGCCGGTGCTCGGCCGGTTTCTTGGCGAGATCCGGCCTGCCGCGACAATGGTCGTTGCCGGGCTGATACGGCCCGAGATGAAGATCGAAATCGAAGTGACCGCATTGAAGGAATAGACCCTATTCCGGCTGAAACCCTTGCATCTGACGACTGGCGGCACGGCGGCTTTGGGCTTTACCTGCATTGGCCGTTCTGCGCCTCGAAATGCCCCTATTGCGACTTCAACAGCCACGTCGCCACCAGGGTCGATCAGAAGGCCTGGGCCCGCGCCTATCTGTCCGAGATTGACCGAACCGCGGCTGAAACCCCGGACCGGGTTCTGAATACGGTCTTTTTCGGGGGCGGCACGCCTTCGCTGATGGACCCCGATCTGGTGCATCAGATCATGGACCGCATCCGGTCACGCTGGCGAATAGCGAACGATTTCGAGATCACGCTTGAGGCCAACCCCGGTTCGGTCGAGGCAGGCCGCTTTCGCGCCTATGCCGAGGCGGGCGTCAATCGCCTGTCGATGGGTATGCAGGCGCTCAACGACCGCGACCTGCAGCGGCTCGGCCGGATGCACACGGTGGCCGAGGGGCGCCAGGCATTCGACATCGCGCGCGCGACTTTCGGGCGGGTCAGCTTTGATCTGATCTATGCACGCCAGGACCAGACGCCCGGGGGCTGGCGGGCCGAGCTGGCCGAAGCGCTGTCGATGGCCGTCGATCACTTTTCGCTGTATCAGCTGACGATTGAAGAGGGCACCGTCTTTGGCGCACGCGCCGCGGCCGGGCATCTGAAAGGCCTGCCGGGTGAGGAGGCGGCGTCTGACATGTATCTGATAACGCAGGATATTTGCGCCGAAGCCGGTCTGCCCGGCTATGAGGTTTCAAACCACGCCCGACCCGGATCGGAAAGCCGGCACAATCTGATCTATTGGCGCTATGGCGACTATTCCGGAATCGGCCCCGGTGCCCATGGCCGCCTGACGACGCCCTCGGGACGCTGGGCAACCGAGACGCCCCTGGCGCCCGGTGTCTGGCTGGCGCAAGTGTCCGAGGCGGGCACCGGCGAGAGCCGGCGAGAGGCGCTTTCGCGTGAGGATCAGGCGACCGAGATGATGCTGATGGGGTTGCGGCTGTCCGAAGGCGTTGATCCGGGGCGCTATGCCGCGCTGTCGGGGCGGCCGCTGAGCGGCCGAACGCTGGCCCGGCTGGAGGAGATCGGCGTTCTTTGGCAGCGGCCGGACCGTATCGGTGCGACGGCAACCGGGCGGCCGGTGCTGAACGCGGTCCTGCGCGAACTTCTGGCATGATGCGGGTGGTCTGGGCGACGGTTGGGCTGGTGGCGCTTGTCCTCGGCGTGGTCGGACTGTTTCTGCCCTTTCTGCCAACCGTGCCCTTCCTGATCCTCGCGGCCTTTGCCTTCGGACGCTCGTCCGACCGACTGCATCGCTGGCTGATGAACCATCCGGTTCTGGGTCCGCCCATACACAACTGGCACGAACGAGGCGCGATTTCGCGGCGGTCCAAGTATGTCGCAACAGCCTCAATTCTCGCGGCGCCGATCCTGTCGCTGGCGATGGGATTCGGACCAACGGTCATCGCCCTTCAGGTTTTGGCCCTTGTCGCTGTCGCGCTCTTTGTCTGGACCCGGCCTGACTAGCGAACCTGCGACAGGATCTGGCACAGCTCGTCAAGCTGGGTGAGATCCTTGTAGGTGATGATCAGCTGGCCGCCGTCGTGACCCTTGTGATCAATGACGACCTTCATCCGCAGGTTGGCCGAAAGATCCTCCTCGAGCACCCTTGTATCCGCGTCCTTGTCGGGCCCCCGGCGCCGGTCCGCCGGCGCTTTGGCGACCCTCGGCGCCTGTGCCAGCCGCTCGGTTTCGCGGACCGACAGCTGCCGCTCGATCACCTCGCGCGCCAACGCGACCGGATTGTCGGTGGTGATCAGCGCGCGGGCATGGCCGGCGGTCAGCTTGCCCTCGCGCAACCAGCCGAGAATCTGTTCGGGCAGGGAGAGCAGCCGCAGAAGGTTCGCGATGTAGCTGCGGCTTTTCGACAGCGCTTCGGCAAGCTTTTCCTGGGTGTGGCCGAAACGATCCATCAGTTGCCGGTAGGCCATCGCCTCCTCGACCGCGTTCAGGTCGGCGCGCTGGATGTTCTCGATGATTGCGAGTTCGAGAAGTTCGGAATCGCTGACCTCGCGCACCAGAACCGGAACTTCGTGCAACTGGGCCAGCTGCGCCGCTCGCCAGCGACGCTCGCCGGCGACAATCTCGTAACTACCTGATTTTCTGGGGTTATCCCGAACAATCAGCGGCTGAAGAATGCCCTTTTCCCGGATCGAGGCGGCGAGTTCCTGCAGCGCCTCGGCCGGAAAATCGCGACGCGGCTGGTCGGGGTTCGGCTCGACGCTTTCAATCGGCACCAGGCTGTCGGGCCGGCGCGCGCGCGTCTCTTCCTGCGGCGCGACGTCGGCCATCAGGGCTGACAGACCCCGGCCGAGACCGCGACGTTCCTGCTTTTTCTCGTTCATGGCCCTGCCCTTTCCTTAGAGTTTTTCGTGACGCGACAGCAGCTCTTGCGCCAGCGCGCGGTAGGCGGTCGAGCCCTTTGAAGCGCTGTCATAGGTCAGGACCGGCACCGAGTAGGACGGCGCCTCGGACACCCGGACATTGCGGGGAATCACGGTTTTGAACACCAGTTCGCCAAGGTTGGCGCGGGCGTCCGATTCAACCATTTGGGACAAGTTGTTGCGGCCATCATACATGGTCAACACCACCCCTTCGATTCTGAGGTCGCGGTTGGCGCTTTGCCTTACCGTCCGGATTGACAGCATCAGCTGTGAAAGCCCCTCAAGCGCGAAAAATTCGGCCTGCAGCGGCACCAGAACCGACTGCGCCGCGATCATCGCATTGACGGTCAGCAACGACAATGACGGCGGGCAGTCGATCAGCACATAGTCGAACTCGTAGGCGTCGAGCGCGGGCTGGATCAACGCGTCGTGCAGCAGGAAAGAGCGCTTTTCATTGGCGACCAGCTCGATGTCGGCCGACGAAAGGTCGGTTGTCGCGGGGCAAAGGTAAAGGTTTTCGAAACTCGTCGCGCGGATGACGTCCAGAACGTCGGCATCCTCGATCAGAAGGTCATAGGTCGTCAGGCCGCGGTTCGCCGGCTCGAACCCCAGACCGGTCGACGCATTGCCCTGGGGGTCAAGGTCGACAATCAGGACCCGCTTGCCCTGCTCGACCAGCGCGGCGGCCAGATTGATCGTCGTGGTCGTCTTTCCGACCCCGCCTTTCTGGTTCGCGACGGCGATGACACGCGGGCTGCCGGGTCTGGTCGGGTCAGACATGCTTGATTTCCCTTATCAAATGAATCGCGGCAGCGGGATCGGTCACGCTTGGCACCGTCTCGCAAGAGAATTGGCAGACCGCCCGCGCCTCTGCCAGTTCCGGCGCCTGACCCGCGCCTTTCGGGAAGATCGCCAGACCAGAGGGGGCGAGGTGATGCCGGGCAAATCCTATCAGAACCGGCAGTGCCGCCAACGCCCGTGCCGACAGAAAGTCGGCGCCCTGCGGGGCCAGGGCCTCTACGCGGGTGGCGATGACTTCGGCGCGAAGGCTCATTTCTCGCAGGGCGGACGCAAGGAACGCAGCCTTTCGGCCGTCGCTTTCGATCAACGTCACCCGCAAGGATGGAGAGATCTCTGCCGCCAAAACCGCAATGACAAGCCCGGGAAAGCCGCCGCCAGAACCGAGATCCACCCAATGGCCGCCAGGCGGGTTGGCAAGGTCGAAAATCTGCGCGGAATCCAGAAAGTGGCGCGTCCAAATGTCATCCAACGTCGACCGGGCCACCAGATTTATGGCCGGGTTCCATTTCCGGATCAGCGCCTCATAGATCGACAGGCGCTCCTCCGTTTCACGTGAAACATTTCGCGCCGCAAGAAACCCGGCCTTGCTCATCCGGCCGCCCTTGTCCGGCCGTCCCGGCGAAGAACGGCAAGGATCAGCGTCAGTGCCGCCGGCGTGATTCCCTCAAGTCGCGCCGCCTGGGCAAGCGTTGATGGCCGCGCGCGCTGCAACTTGCCCCTTAACTCGGTCGAAAGGCCGGCCAGAGCGCTATAGTCGAAGCCCTCGGGTATTTCGCGCGCCTCGTCCCGCTTGAGCCGTTCGGCGTCGTCACTTTGCCGGTCGATGAAACTGGAGTAGAGCGCATCGCGCGAAAGCTGCTCGGCAATCTCGGGCGCAATGGCCTGAAGTTCCACCGCACCCGCCGCCAGCTGTCCGAACGTGACATCGGGCATCGACAGCAACCGGAAAGCCGACCGACGCTGGCCGTCCTGACCAACCTGAATCCCGATCCCGGCAGCCGATTGAGGTGTAAAAACGCAGGATTCCAAAAGGTTACGCCCCTTGGCAAGGGCTTCTGCCTTTTCCAGGAAGGCCCGGGCCCGCCCTGAACCGACGCATCCCAACGTGATTCCCAGCTCGGTCAGACGCTGATCGGCATTGTCTGCGCGCAACGAAAGCCGATATTCGGCACGCGATGTGAACATGCGATAGGGTTCTGACACGCCGCGCGTCGTCAGATCGTCGACCATGACGCCGATATAGCTGTCGGCCCGCCCAAAAATGATCGGCGCTGCGCCCGCCGCCCGCCTTGCCGCGTTCAGCCCGGCCAACATCCCCTGCGCCGCCGCTTCCTCATATCCGGTGGTGCCATTGATCTGCCCGGCCAGAAACAGGCCGGGCACATCCTTCAGCTCCAGCGTCGGCCGCAGCGCGCGGGGGTCCACATAGTCATACTCTATGGCGTAGCCGGGCTGGGTGATCGTGACCCCCTCCAGCCCGACGATCGACCGCACATAAAGCTCTTGGACCTCTGCCGGCAAGGACGTCGATATGCCGTTCGGATAAATCGTCGGGTCATCCAGCCCCTCAGGCTCCAGAAAAACCTGATGCGACGGCTTGTCCGCGAACCGCACCACCTTATCCTCGATCGACGGGCAATAGCGCGGCCCTACCCCCTCGATATGGCCACCATACATTGCCGAGCGTCCGAGATTGTCCCTGACAATCTCATGAGTCTTCTCGTTCGTGTGGGTGATGCCGCAAGAGACCTGCCTGGCGAACGGCGCCCTGTGCAGGAATGAAAACACCACCGGCTCGTCGTCGCCGGGCTGAAGCTCCAGCCTCGTCCAGTCAATCGTTCGGCCGTCAAGGCGCGGCGGGGTTCCGGTCTTCAGGCGCCCAAGCGGCAGATCGAGCGCCCGCAGCCGGTCCGCCAGCGGTACTGACGGCCGGTCGCCCATCCGGCCACCATCGCGCCGCATATCGCCGACATGAATCTGCCCGCGCAAAAATGTCCCGGTGCAAAGCACGACCGACCGCGCGGCCAGATCGCTGCCGTCGGCCAACCTGAGACCAGCCACCTCGTTCCCGGCCATGATCAGGTCGGCCGCTTCGCCCTCGACCACCGTCAGTCCGGGCGCTGCCGCAATCTCGGCCTGCATCGCCAGGCGAAACAGCTTCCGATCCGCCTGCGCGCGCGGCCCCTGAACGGCAGGGCCCTTGCGCCGGTTCAGCAGCCGGAACTGGATGCCGGCGCGGTCTGCCACCCGGCCCATCAGCCCGTCCAACGCATCGATCTCACGCACAAGATGCCCCTTGCCCAACCCCCCGATCGCAGGGTTGCAGGACATCACGCCGATCGTCTCGGCCCGCATCGTGACAAGGGCCGTCCGCGCACCCATCCGCGCGGCCGCGTGTGCCGCCTCGGCGCCCGCATGCCCACCCCCGACCACGATGACGTCGAATTGTTTCACGTGAAACAGCCCTTACTTTCCAATGCAAAAGCTGGCGAATATTTCCCCCAGCAACTCCTCGACGTCCACCCGACCAACCAGGGAATCCAGCGCCCGGATCGACTGGCGAAGATATTCGGCCGCAAGCTCGGTCCGGCCCGGCCCGGCCAATAGCTCATTTCGCGCCGATTCCAAACCCCCAATCGCCCGGACAAGCGCCTCGCGATGCCGCGCGCGCGTCATCAGACCTGCGCCAGCCGCACGCATCGAAAGCCGCGCGCCGATTTCCTTGACAAGCACGTCCAGCCCCGCACCCGTGCGCCCCGACACCGAAAGCCCGGAGGCCGCTCGCAAATCGGCCTTGCCGTGAACCAGAAGGTCATCCCCCACGGGCGGCAACAACGGCACATCCTCGCCGTCCAGCAGAAACACCCGCAGGTCCGCCTGCGACGCGCGCTGCAACGCCCGTTCAATGCCGATCGCCTCTATCCGGTCGCTGCCATCGCGCAGACCCGCCGTGTCCAGCAGGGTCACCGGCAACCCGCCAAGATCCATCCGCACTTCGATCACATCGCGCGTCGTCCCCGCAATCTCGGAGGTGATTGCCGCCTCGCGCCCGGCCAGCGCATTCAGAAGCGTCGACTTCCCGGCATTCGGCCGCCCGACGATGGCAACCTCGTACCCGTCCCGGATACGCTCAGCCGCCCCGACACCCAGGGTCTCCTGCGCCAGTTCCCCCCGAACCCGGTCCAGCAACGCCGAAACCTCGGGCCCGACATCGACCGGGACGTCCTCATCGGCAAAGTCGATCGTCGCCTCAAGCAGCGCCGCCGCGCGAATCAGGTCCCTGCGCCAGCCCTCAGCCCGCGCCCCGATTGCCCCCGACAGCACCCGCAAGGCCTGCTTGCGCTGCGCCTCGGTCTCGGCATCGATCAGATCGGCCAGCCCCTCGACCTGCGCCAGATCAAGGCGTCCGTTCTCCAATGCCCGCCGCGTGAACTCGCCCGGCTCGGCCAGCCGCAGGCCCGGCATCGCACCCAATGCCCCAAGGACCGCCGCAACCACTGCCGTCGCGCCATGCAGATGAAGCTCCGCCGCCTCTTCCCCGGTAAAGCTCGCACCCGCTTCAAAGGACAGAACCAACGCTTCGTCCAGGGGATCACCCTGCCAGACCAACCGCCGCACCGAGGCGCGCCGCGCAACCGGCACCGGGCACAATTGCCCGACCGCCTGCCAGGCCGCCGGTCCCGATATCCGCACCACGGCGACGCCGGCGCGACCGCGCGCCGAGGCGGGCGCAAAGATCGTATCCATAGCTACCCCTTTGTTCTAAAATAACAATCAGGCATTCATCGATTCGAAGAACTCGCCATTCGTCTTGGTCTGCTTCAGCTTTGAAATCAGGAATTCGATCGCATCCGTCGTGCCCATCGGGTTCAGGATCCGCCGCAAAACATAGGTCTTCTGCAGATCCTTCTGCTCGACCAGCAGATCTTCCTTCCGCGTGCCCGACTTCAGAATGTCCATCGCCGGGAAGACCCGCTTGTCGGCAACCTTGCGGTCCAGAACAATCTCGCTGTTGCCGGTGCCCTTGAACTCTTCAAAGATCACCTCGTCCATCCGGCTGCCGGTATCAATCA
>CAZORV010000015.1:0-28596 GCA_964582215.1 uncultured Frigidibacter sp. | reverse complement strand
TGACCCCGGACGTGCGGCGGCGGGCCAAGGCGATCAATTTCGGGGTGATCTACGGCATTTCGGGCTTTGGCCTGGCGCGCAACCTGCGGATCCCGCGTGCCGAGGCGCAGGCCTTTATCGACACTTATTTCCAGCGGTTCCCGGGGATCCGGGAATATATGGACGCGACCACCGCCTTTGCGAAGGCCAACGGCTATGTCCAGACCCTGTTCGGCCGCAAGATCCACACGCCCGAGATCAACGCCAAGGGGCCGACCGCCGGGTTCGCCCGCCGCGCGGCGATCAACGCGCCGATCCAGGGGGCGGCGGCCGACATCATCCGCCGGGCGATGATCCGCATGCCCCGCGCCATCGCCGGACTGCCCGCGACCATGCTCTTGCAGGTCCATGACGAACTGCTGTTCGAGGTCGAGGCCGGCGCCGTCGAGGCGCTGATCGTCGCGGCGCGCGGGGTGATGGAGGGGGCCGCCGATCCGGCCGTTCGCCTTGACGTGCCGCTGACGGTGGATGCCGGGCAAGGGGCGAACTGGGCCGAGGCGCATTGAGGCCTTTGTCGGCAGCGCGGAGCGGGGTGGATGGCGGACGATCATGATCACCACGCGGGGCCGGGTGCGGTGCATCCCGGGCATGGCCATGACCATGGCGGCCACGGCCACAGCCACAGTCACGGGATCGGCGGCAAGGGCGATCTCAGGGTTCTGGCGGCCGTTGCGGTGAATGCCGGCCTGTCGGCGGCGCAGTTCGCCGGCGGGCTGGCCTCGGGCTCGGTGGCGCTGATTGCCGACGCCTTGCACAACTTTTCGGACGCGCTGGCCTTTGTGCTGGCGCTGGTGGCGCGGCGGATTGCGCGGCGCCCGGCCGACCCCGCCATGTCGTTCGGCTATGGCCGGGCCGAGGTGGTGGCGGCGCTGATCAATTATACCGCGCTGGTGATGATTGCCCTCTGGCTGGCGTTCGAGGCGGCGGCGCGGCTGGCCGATCCGCCCGCCGTGGCCGGGCGGGTGGTGATCGCGCTGGCGGCACTCGGGGTGGCGTTCAACGCGATCACCGCGCTTTTGACGTTCCGGCTGGCGCGGGGCAGTGCCAATCTCAGGGCGGCGTTCCTGCACAACAGCGCCGATGCCCTGACCTCGCTGGCGGTGATGGCGGGCGGGGTGGCGATGCAGATGACCGGCTGGCGGCTGATCGACCCGTTGCTGACGCTGGCGATTTCGGGCTGGATCCTCTGGCATTGCCTCAGCGAAATCGGGCCGGTGATCCGCATCCTGATGCTGGCCGCACCGGCGGCCGTGGGGCACGACGCGCTGGCGGCGGCGATCCTGGCCGATCCGGGGGTGGCGGGGCTGCATCATCTTCACTGCTGGCAGATCGACGAACGGCGCACCTCGGTCGAGGCGCATCTGGTCCTGGCGGCGGGGGCAGAGCCAGCCGAAGTGCTGTCCCGGGTCAAGGCGGCGCTGGCGGGCCGGTTTGCCATCGCCCACGCGACATTCGAAGTCGAGGCAGCGGGCGCCGCCTGCGCCGGGCCGGTCTGCTGACGCGGGACGGGCTGAGGCGAAAAGACTCCAGCGGCTGATCCGGCAGGGCAAGCGACCCCGCCGCCGCGCGCCGGTCCTGCCCAGGCCGCCCGCGCGCCCGAAGCGGCCGGGCAGCGCCTGCCGCGTCAGGCGCTGCCCGCCGTTGTCGCACGCCGAGGCGGGTCCGGGGACATGTTCCCACCTGAGCCGGTCCGCCCGGCCCGGCGCCCGGGAAGCGTGGCGCGGTCCCCGCCAGCATCGGTAGGGTGCGTGCTCGCACGCACCGCCCCCCCGGGACCCAAAGCGACCGGGCTGCGCTTGCCCCTCCCGGGCGCTGGCGCACCGCGCCGCCCGGGTCAGGCACTGCCCTCTGTCGGTGTTGGCTGCGATGATCGCCGGGCGACGTTCCCACCTGAGCCGGGCCGCCCAGCCCGGCGCCCGGGAAGCGTGGCGCGGTCCCCGCCAGCATCGGTAGGGTGCGTGCTCGCACGCACCGCCCCCGGGACCCAGAGCGACCGGGCAGCGCCTGCCCCTCCGGGGGGCTGGCGCTTCGCGCCCGCCGGGGCAGGCACTGCCCTCTGGCGGTGCGTATTGAGCCGGTCCCGGGGCGACGTTCCCACACGACCGGGGCCGCTCTTCCACCGGAAGATCGGCTTTTCCGCTCAGCCCGGCATCAGACCAAAAGCCCGCGCCCTCAGTCGGCAGGGGCCCGTGACCCTGCCGTTGCGCGCCGATCCCGCCCGCACCGCCCGATCGCCCAAAGCGACCGGGCAGCGCCTGCCCCTGCGGGGGGCTGGCGCTATCGCGCCATCCGGGGCAGGCGCCGCCCTCTGCTGATGCGCGCTGAGGCGGTCCCCGGGAGACGTTCCCGCATGAGCGGGGCCGCTCTTCCACCGGAAGATCGGCTGACCCCGCTCAGCCCGTCGTCGAGACAAATGATTGCGCCGTCCCGGTCGGCAGCGGCCAGGGAACCTGCCGCGCCGTCCGGTGGCCCGAAGCCCCGGAGCCGCCGGAACCGGGAGGGCGCTTTGGGCCGGCCGGCGTCGGCCGTCGCGTCACCCCAGTTCGGCCGAAGGGATCACCGGGAAGAACTGCCCGCCGGACCAGAGGCCGAACCAGCGCCCGCCCGCATGCGCCTCATGCACGCAAAGCTCGACAAGCCGGTAAAAGCTTTTGCGGTCGATCAGCGCCTCGAGGTTGGCGCGGATATGGACATAGGGCGAAGGCTCGCCCGTCACCGGATCGCGCACGAAGCGCAGCGGGTGGTCCGGGCCTGCCGCGGCCTCGTCATCCACATGGGTGACAAAGGTCACGGTCTGGTCGCGCCCGGCCCCCGTCACCCGGAAATCGGTGGCCAGAAACGGCGCGTCCACCACGCGGATGCCGACCTTTTCCACCGGCGTCACCAGAAAATACTCGCCCCCGTCCTTGCGGATGATCGAGGAGAAAAGCTTGACCAGCCCCATCCGCCCCATCGGCGTGCCAAGATACCACCAGCTGCCGTCCCGGCGGATCTCCATGTCGAGATCGCCGCAGAACGGCGGGTTCCACAGATGGACCGGGGGCGGCCCCTTCTTGCCGGCCGCCCGCGCGGCGCTGGCGATATTTTCCGCTGATGGCTTCACGATCGAGTGTCCGTCCGGTTTTTCACCATTGGTGTCACCGGTATAATCTGCGTTTATGCAAACTGAACTAGCAGAGGAAAGGGTGGCTGTCATGGTCGCGGATGCGGATCTGGTGCAGGAGATCGGGCAGTTGGGCGACCGGCTGGCCGAGGCGCGGTCGATGATCGCGCGGCGCTTCATCGGCCAGGATCGCGTTGTCGACCTCAGCCTGACCGCGCTTTTGTGCGGGGGGCACGGGCTGCTGGTCGGGGTGCCGGGCCTTGGCAAGACCATGCTGGTCGAGACATTGGGCCGGGTCATGGGCCTGTCGACCGGCCGGGTCCAGTTCACCCCGGACCTGATGCCCGCCGACATTCTGGGGTCCGAGGTGCTGGAAACCGCCGCCGACGGGACGCGGTCGTTCCGGTTCATCGAAGGGCCGGTCTTCTGCCAGCTTCTGATGGCGGACGAGATCAACCGCGCCTCGCCGCGCACCCAGTCGGCGCTGTTGCAGGCGATGCAGGAACGCCAGGTCACGGTCGCGGGACAGCACCGGCCGCTTGGCCGGCCCTTCCACGTGCTGGCGACCCAGAACCCGATCGAGCAGGAGGGGACATATCCCCTGCCCGAAGCGCAGCTTGACCGGTTTTTGCTGCAGATCGACGTGGCCTATCCCGACCGCGCCACCGAACGGAACATCCTTCTGGCCACGACCGGCGCGACCGAGGCCGAGGCGCAGGCGGTCTTTGATGCGCCCGCGCTGACGGCGGCGCAGCTTTTGCTGCGGCGGATGCCGGTCGGGGACAGGCTGGTCGAGCTGATCCTTGACCTTGTCCGCGCCTGCCGCCCGGAAGTGCCCGAGGCGGGCGCGGCGGTGAAGGCCGCGGTCAGCTGGGGGCCGGGGCCGCGCGCGGCGCAGGCGCTGATGCTGGCGGCGCGGGCCTCGGCGCTTCTGAACGGGCGGCTGGCGCCGTCGGCGGACGATGTGGCGGCGCTGGCGCTGCCGGTCCTGTCGCACCGCATGGCCCTGTCCTTTGCCGCCCGGGCGCGCGGCGAGACGCTGGGCGCCGTCATCGGCGAGGTGGTGCAGAACACCCTCAGGCGGGAGGCGGCATGAGCGCTGTCGCGGAGCCCGTGACCGCCGATCCGCTGAGCGGCGCGCGCATCCGGGCGACGGCCGGGGCGCTGGCCGACCCGTTGCCGCCGCTTCTGGCCGAGGCGCGGCATCTGGCCGCCGCGATCCAGCTGGGGGCCCACGGGCGGCGGCGGGCCGGGGCGGGGGACGAGTTCTGGCAATATCGCCCGGCCACGCCCCAGGACGAGGCGCGGCATATCGACTGGCGCCGCTCGGCCCGGTCGGATCAGCATTTCCTGCGCCAGCGCGAATGGCAGGCGGCGCAGTCGGTGCATCTGTGGGCCGACCGTTCGGCCTCGATGAACTTCCGCTCGCTCGACGCGCTACCTGCCAAGGGCGAGCGGGCGCGGGTGCTGGCCCTGGCCACGGCCATCCTGCTGGAACGCGCGGGCGAACGGATCGGCCTGGCCGATGACCGCGCGCCGCCCCGCGCGGGTGCGGCGCAACTGACGCGGCTGGCGCTTGTTCTGGCCGCCGACGAGACCCTGCCGGAAACCGCCGGGCAACTGGTGCCGGGCAGCCTTGTCGCCGGGTCGCGGGCACTGTTCCTGTCGGACTTTTTCGGCGATTTCACCGCCCTGGCCGAGGTTGTCCATGCCGCCGCCGGGCGCGGCGTGGTCGGCGCGCTGGTCCAGATCCTTGACCCCGCCGAAGAGGATTTTCCTTTTGCGGGCCGCACGGTCTTTGAAAACATGACCGGGGCGCAGCGGCATGACACGAACGAGGCGGCGGGCCTTCGCCAGCGCTATCTCGACCGGCTGGCGGCGCGCAAGGATCAGTTGCGGGCGCTGGCGTCGGCTGCCGGCTGGGCCTGGACGGTGCATCGCACCGATGCCGCCGCCATGCAGGCGCTGCTTTGGGTTCACGGCATCATCGGGGGGCAAGGGTGACGCTGTTTTCCGGTGCGCTCGGCTTTGCCACGCCCTGGCTTTTGTGGGGGCTGATCGCGCTGCCGGCGATCTGGCTTTTGCTGCGGATATTGCCGCCCGCGCCGGTCCTGCGGCGGTTTCCGGGGGTCGTGCTGCTGTTCGGCCTTGCCGACGAGGACAGTGCGGCGGCGCGGACGCCCTGGCCGCTGATGCTGTTGCGGATGCTGGCGGTGGCGGCGGCAATCCTCGGCTTTGCCGGGCCGGTGCTGAACCCCGAGGTCAGGGCGGCGGGCCAAGGCCCCCTCCTGCTGATCGCCGATGCCGACTGGGCGGATGCGGCCGACTGGGCGGCGCGGCAGGAACGGCTGACCCGCGCCCTGGCCGAGGCGCGCCGGGCGGGGCGGCCGGTGGCCTTTGTCAACCTTGCCGCCGCCACACCGCCCGCGCCCGCCTTTACCGACGGCGCGGCGCTGGAACCGCTGCTTGCCGCCCTGACCCCCAACCCGTGGGAGGCGGACGCGACCCGCCTGGCGCTGGTCGCGGCGACCCTGCCCGAGGGGCCGTTCGAGACGCTCTGGCTGTCGGACGGGCTTGACCGTCCGGGGCGCGGCGAACTTCTGGCGGCGCTGCAGGCGCACGGGTCGGTGACGGTGCTGCAGGGCGCGCGCGGGGTGCTGGCGCTGGCGCCGGCGGTGCTGAAGGACGGCAGGATCACCGCGCGGCTTTTGCACCCTTCGGGCCAGGCGCCCGCCACCGCCGAGGTTCAGGCCATCGGCCTTGACCCGATGGGGGCCGAACGCGAACTGACGCGGCAGGCGGTGGCGCCGAAACCCGGCACGACCGCGACCGAACTGACGCTTGACCTGCCGGCGGAACTTCGCAACCGCGTCCTCCGGCTGCAGATCGCCGGCGAAAGCTCGGCCGGGGCGGTGACGCTGGCCGATGACGCGCTGAAACGCCGCAAGGTGGCGCTGATCTCGTCCGCCGCGCCGCAAGAGGGGTTGGAACTGCTGTCGCCGCTGCATTATCTGCGCCGGGCCCTGGCGCCCAGCGCCGACCTGATCGAGGGGACGCTGGCCGAGGTTCTGCCCGCAGCCCCGCAGGTGATCATTCTGGCCGATGTCGCGCATCTGCCGGCCGAGGATGCCGATGCGCTGGCCGACTGGGTGGATGAGGGCGGGCTTCTGGTGCGGTTCGCCGGGCCCCGGCTGGCCGCCGCCGTCGGTCTTGACGGCATGACCGACCCCCTGCTGCCGGTGACGCTGCGCCCCGGCGGCCGCTCGCTTGGCGGCACGATGAGCTGGGGGGCGCCGCGCAGGCTGGCGCCCTTTGCCGAAGGCTCGCCCTTTCAGGGGCTGGCGATCCCGGACGAGGTGACGGTGGCGTCGCAGGTGCTGGCCGAGCCTTCGCCCGACCTTGCCGACCACACGATCGCCGCGCTTGACGATGGCACGCCGCTGGTCACCCGGGCGACGGTCGGCGAGGGGCAGATCGTGCTGTTCCATGTCACGGCGAACGCCGAATGGTCGGGCCTGCCGCTGTCGGGCCTGTTCGTCGGCATGCTTGACCGGCTGGCGGTCTCAAGCCTGCCCGGACGGCCGGGCAAGCGCGAGCTTGCCGGGACGGTCTGGGTGCCGCGCCGGGTGATGGACGGTTTCGGGGTGCTGAGCGCGGTTGACGGGGTCAAGGGCGTGCCGGGCGAGCGGCTGGCAAGCGGCGGCGCCGCGCCCGACATGCCGCCGGGGCTTTATGCGATGGACGGGCGGGCGCTGGCGCTGAATGTCATCACCGCCGACCGGACGCTGACGCCCGCCGTCTGGCCGCCCTCGGTGGTGGTCGAGGGGGTGGTGCGTCCGGCGGAACGGCGCTTGCGCGACGTGATCCTGTCGGGCGTCATCCTGTTGTTGCTGGCCGACGTCATTGCGACGCTGCTCTTGTCGGGGCGGCTGGTGCGCACGGGTCGCAAGGCCACCGTCGCGGTTCTGGCGCTGGCGCTGAGCCTGTCCGCCCCGCCCGAGGCGCGTGCGGACGAGGCGGAACTGCGGCTGGCCGAGGCCGCGCATGGCATGGTGCTGGGCCATGTCCTGACCGGCGACGCCCGGGTCGATGCGGCGGCCAAGGCCGGTCTCGCGGGCCTGTCGCAGGTGCTGACCGAACGCACCTCGGTCGAACCGGGTGCGCCGCTGGCGGTTGATCTGGAACGCGATGACCTTACGGTTCTGACCTTTCTTTACTGGCCCGTCGCGGCCGAGGAACCCCAGCCCTCGGTCACTGCCTATCGCAAGCTGAACCAGTTCCTGAAGACCGGCGGCATGATCCTGTTCGACACCCGCGACGCCGATTTCGCGACCGGCGGCCAGACCACGCCCGAGGGGCGACGGTTGCAGGAACTGGCGGCGGGGCTGGACATTCCGCCGCTGGAAGTGATCCCCGAGGATCATGTGCTGACCCGCAGCTTCTATCTTTTGACGGACTTCCCCGGCCGCTTCACCGCCCGCGCCGTCTGGGCCGAGGCGGCAGCGCCCGACGCGGAAAAGGCCGAAGGCGTGCCGTTTCGCAACCTCAATGACGGGGTGTCGCCGGTGGTGATCGGCGGCAATGACTGGGCCTCGGCCTGGGCTGTCGATGATGCGGGCCAGCCGCTTTACCGGATCGGCCGCGGCATGGCCGGTGACCGGCAGCGCGAGATGGCCTATCGGTTCGGGATCAATCTGGTGATGTATGTGCTGACCGGCAATTACAAGTCCGATCAGGTCCATGTGCCCGCGCTTCTGGAAAGGCTGGGGCAATGAGCGGGCCCGGGACCGGCGAACTGGTCTTTTCACCCGAACTGCCGCTGGCGGTCCTTGCGCTCTTGGCGGCCCTGGCCCTTGCCATGGTCGCCCTGTCCTGGCGCCGGGGTCTGCGGGGCACGCCGCTCAGGGCGCTGGCGGCGGCGGCGGTTCTGGCGGCCCTTGCCGGGCCGACGATCCGGACGGAACGGCGCGAACCCCTTAAGGACATCGTCCTGATGCTGCAGGACACCAGCGCCAGCCAGACCCTGCCCGGACGCGCGGCGCAGTCGGCGGCGGCGGTCGCGGGCCTGAAGGCCGCCTTTGCCGCGCGCCCGGGGACCGAGTTGCGGACCCTGACGGTGCCCGAGGCGCCCGAGGACGGCGGGACGCAGCTGCTGACCGCCCTGGGCCGCGCGCTGGCGGAAGAGCCGCAGAACCGCATCGCCGGGGCGGTTCTGGTGACCGACGGCCAGATCCACGATCAGGCGCTGGCCGGGGCTCTGGCGCCGTCGCTTCCGGCCCCGCTGACGGTTCTTCTGACCGGCAAGCGCGCCGACTGGGACCGGCGGCTGCAGATCACCAGGGCCCCGGCCTTCGGCATCATCGGCGAACAGGTGATGATCGGCCTCAGGGTCGAGGAACAGGGCGCGATGCCCGCAACCGAGCGGGGCCGCGAGGTGCGCCTGTCGATCGCCATCGACGGGGCCGAACCGCAGGTCTATACCGTCGCGCCCGGCAGCGATCTTGAACTGCCGCTGAGGCCCGACCATGCCGGTCAGAACGTCGTCCAGATCACGCTGGAACCGGCGGCGGGCGAGTTGACCGACCGCAACAACATGGCCGTCCTTCAGGTCAACGGCGTCCGCGACCGGCTGCGGGTCCTGCTGATCTCGGGCGAGCCCTATGCGGGCGAGCGGACCTGGCGGAACCTGCTGAAATCCGACAGCGCCGTCGATCTGGTGCATTTCACCATCCTGCGGCCCCCGGAAAAGGAAGACGGGGTGCCGGTCGATGAACTGGCGCTGATCGCCTTTCCGACGCGGGAACTGTTCGTCGACAAGATCAGCGAGTTCGACCTGATCATCTTTGACCGCTACCCTTTGCGGGGGATATTGCCGGCCGAATATCTCGACAATATCCGTGATTATGTGCAGGGCGGCGGTGCGGTTCTGGTGGCGGCGGGGCCGGACTATGCCTCGGCGGAAAGTCTTTACTATTCGGGGCTTGGCGACATTCTGCCGGCGCCGACCACACGGGTTCTGGACGGCGCCTACCTGCCCGCCCTGTCCGACCTTGGCCGCAGGCACCCGGTGACGGCCGGGCTTGAGGATGCCGCGCGGGCGGCGCGGGGCAAGGGCGATGCGGCAACTGCCGGGGTGGCGCCCTGGGGCCGCTGGCTTCGCTATGTCGAGGTCGAGCCGGGCAAGGGCCAGGTCCTGATGCAGGGGCCGGACGGCAAGCCCCTGCTGATCCTTGACCATCAGGACAAGGGGCGCGTCGCGCTGCTGGCGTCGGATCAGGCCTGGCTCTGGTCGCGCGGGTTCGAAGGCGGCGGGCCGCAGCAGGAATTGCTGCGGCGGCTGGCGCACTGGACGATGAAGGAGCCCGAGCTGGAGGAAGAGGCGCTGACGGCGACGGTCAAGGGGGCGAAGGTGGTGATCACCCGCCGGACGCTGGGCACCGGCGCCCGTAGCGTGACGATCACCGGCCCGGACGGCAAGGCGGTGGTGCTGGCGCTGCCCGAGGCCGGCCCGGGCCTTTACAGCCAGGAATGGCTGCCGCCCGCGACCGGGCTTTACCGGATGAAAGAGGGCGATCTTGACGGCGTCTTCGCCATCGGCCCGCCAAGCCCGCGCGAGTTCGAGAATGCCGTGGCGACCGAAGACCTTCTGGCCGCGGCCGTCGCGCCGTCGCGCGGCGGGTTCGTCCGGCTTGAGGACGGCGTGCCCGTGGTCCGCGAGGTCCGGCCCGGGCGCCCGGCTGCAGGGCGCGGCTGGATCGGCATAACCCCGCGCGGCGCCTACCGCACGCTCGACCTGCGGCTGACGCCGGTGCTGCCGGACTGGGCCTGGCTTGCGCTGGCCGCCCTCGGCCTTCTGGGCGGCTGGCTGGTCGAGGGGCGGCGGCGGGGCCAAGCCCGCGCCTGAACGAGACCGGGCCGGGCGGCCCCGCTTGTGCGGAAAGGGTGCCCGTGACTGCCTCGGCCTACACTGACCGACGCCAGACGCCGCCCGGTGGTCAGCGGTCCGCGTCGGGCAGACCTTCCATCAGCACCCGGCGGGAATGCGAGGCGAATTCGCGGCGCCAGGTCAGGTACAGCGTCGCCGCCGTCGTCGCCAGCAGCGCCACCGGCCCCAGCAGCCAGCCAAGCGCGCCAAGCGCCCCGTAGACCGACCGCAGCGCGCGGTTGAAGTTCTTGGCGGCGTGAATGTTGATCTCGGCCGCCTGGGCGGCGCGGGCGTAGACAACCGGGTCCGCCGGATCGTTCGGCACGGCGGCCAGCAGGATGGCGTTGTAGCCGAACAGCCGGTGCGACCAGACGAATTTCAGCAGCGCATTGGTCAGGAACAGCACGACAACCACGATCTTGAGCTGCCAGATTTCGGCGGGCCCGGTCAGCAGCGGCAGTTCGACGGCGATCCCCTTCAGCCGGTCCGGATTGCCGATCAGCGCGACCCCGCCGCCGATGGCGATCATGCAGGTCGAGGCAAGAAATGTCGTGCCCTGCCGGAGGCTGTCGACGACCGTGGCGTCGAAGATCCGCGGCTCGCGCGTCACGAACTGCCGCATCCATTCGCGGCGGTAGCTTTTCATCAGATGGCTGACCGAGGGGCGCCCGGCGGGCGGGTGTTCGATGAACCAGCCGATCACCAGCCAGCCGCCGACCAGCGCGGCAAAGGCGGCGGCATCAAGGACCGACAGGGCGTCCAGAAGGGCGAAAGGCTGCATCGCGCCATCCTGCCCGCCGGGGCCGGGCTTGCCAACCGGAAAAAGCGGCCATACCACACGCTATGCCGCCTGCAAACGCCGGGGCGCAGGCGGGGCCTTGGGGGCATGGGGGCATGGGCGGGCCTGGGTTGGGCAGCATTCACGCGCTGGCCATATTCTTGCCTCAGGCTGCCGCTATCCGGGCGGCAGGAATGGAGCGGAACATGCGGCTTTTGACGATTGCTTTGGTGCTGGCGGGGCTGGCCTGTCCGGCCGCGGCGGAAAAGATTCCGGCCGATTCGGGGCTCGAGGCGCTGAAGACCGCCAATGATACCCGGGGCTGGGAAGGCGTCGGGCGGATCGACATTGCCGACCGGGCCTTCTGCACCGGCGCGCTGATTGCCCCCGATCTGGTGCTGACCGCCGCCCATTGTCTTTTTGATGAGGACAGCCACGCGGCCTATGCGGTGGGCGATTTCAAGTTTCTGGCCGGCTGGCGCAATGGCCGCGCCATCGCCTACCGGGGGGTCAAGCGGGCGATCGCCCATCCGTCCTACCGCTATACCGGGCCGGAAAACGTCGACGGCGTGCCCTATGATCTGGCGATCCTCGAACTGGATCAGCCGATCCGCCTGGCCTCGGTCAAGCCCTTTGCCATCGGCGGCGACCCCGCCACCGACGATCAGGTCGAGGTCGTGTCCTATGCGTTCGACCGGTCCGAGGCGCCGTCACTGCAGGAAAGCTGCCGTATGATCGGGCCGCAGCCGGGCATGAACGTCTTTTCCTGCTCGGTCGATTTCGGCTCGTCCGGCGCGCCGATCTTCAAGCTGCAGGATGGCGTGCCGGCGATCGTCTCCGTCGTGTCGGCCAAGGCCGAGCTGGACGGTCAGGCCGTGTCGCTGGGCGCACAGATGGCCGCGCCCCTGGCCGAGCTGCGCGCGGCGGTGACGGCGGCGCAGACGACAAGGGCCACCGCCTTTGCCCCGGCCACCCGCCGCCTGCCGCAGATCGGCGTCGCGGCGACCGGCGGCAGCGCCAAGTTCCTGACGCCCTGAGGGCGGGCCCCGTTGCCCGGGATCGGGCGCGCCGCAGCCCCGGCCCCCGCGCCGGGGCCTCCTGGTCGGGCACGCCACACCGACATCCCGGTTTTCAAGGCTGCCGGCGACATGCCCGCATGGATCGAGCCGCCCTCCCCGGGCTCTGTATGGGCCACCGGGCCGCCCAAGTCGGCAGGGGCAAGTGACCCTGCCGCCGCACACCGGTCCCACCCACACCACCCGGTCGCCCAAAGCGACCGGGCAGCGCCTGCCCCTCCCGGGGGCTGGCGCCGCCCTCTGTTGTGAGAGGCTGACGCGGTCCCGGGGGCCGCGTTCCCGCATGAGCGGGGCCGCTCTTCCACCGGAAGATCGGCTTGTCCCGCTCAGCCCACCTTCGGGGAACGGGTCAGCGCCGCCCCATTCGGCGGGGGCCATCGCCCCCTGTCGCCACGCGCCATCTCCACCCACACCGCCCGGTCGCCCAAAGCGACCGGGCAGCGCCTGCCCCTGCGGGGGGCTGGCGCTGCGCGCCATCCGGGGCAGGCACTGCCCTCTGTCGTGACAAGCCAAGACGGTCCCCGGGCCGCGTTCCCGCATGAGCGGGGCCGCTCTTCCACAGGAAGATCGGCTTGTCCCGCTCAGCCCGGCGTCGGGGAACGGGTCAGCGCCGCCCCTTTCGGCGGGGGCCATCGCCCCCCTGCCGCCACGCGGCATCTCCACCCGAACCGCCCGGTGGCGCAAAGCCACCGGGCAGCGCCTGCCCCTGCCGGGGGCTGGCGCTTCGCGCCATCCTGGGCAGGCCCTGCCCTCTGTCGGTGTTGGCTGAGATGGTCGCCGGGCTGCGTTCCCGCATGAGCGGGGCCGCTCTTCCACTGGAAGATCGGCTTGTCCCGCTCAGCCCGGCGTGCTGGGAGGCGTGGCGCGGTCTCGGTCAGCAGCGGTAGGGTGCGTGCTCGCACGCACCACCCCCGGGGCCCAAAGCCACCGGACAGCGCCTGCCCCTCGCGGGGGGCTGGCGCCGCCCTCCGTCGGTGGGGGCTGAGATGGTCCCGGGGAAACGTCTCGGAGTGAGCGGGGCCGCTTTTCCACCGAAAGACCGGCCCAGCCCCGCGGTTTGGCCAGTCCGTGCGGCGGCCGCAGCCGGCAGCGGCCGGTGACCCGCCTGTCGGGCCCGGCCCGGCGCTGCCCGTTGTTCCCTGGGGCGGCGACCCTCACCGGGAACCGCTTCCGCATCAGCGGAACCGCCCTGCCCCGGCGCCGCGCCCCCTTGAAACCACGTTTTCCGCCGCCCATCTCATCCCTGTCCGGGTGCCGCATGTCGGGTCCGGGCACCGGGTCCGCCCATGGTGGGCGGGCCGCATCGCTTGACGAGGATGACCATGCGCTCTTTTGACTTTTCGCCGCTTTACCGTGCGACCGTCGGCTTCGACCGGATCGCCGACCTGATGGACCGCGCGCTTTCGGCCGATGTCACCCAGCCGACCTATCCGCCCTACAATATCGAAAAGACCGACGAGAATGCCTATCGCATCTCGATCGCAGTTGCCGGTTTCACCGCTGACGAGCTGTCGGTCGAGGTCAGGGACGGCGCGCTGACCGTGCAGGCCCGCCGGGCCGCCGAGGAGACGGCCAAGACCTTCCTTCACCGTGGCATCGCCACCCGCGCCTTTGAGCGCCGTTTCGCGCTGGCCGATCATGTGCGTGTCTCGGGCGCCACCCATGCCGACGGGATGCTGCATATCGATCTGGTCCGCGAGGTCCCCGAGGCGCTGAAACCCCGCCGGATCGAGATCGCCCGGGGCGATGTCGTCGAGGCCAAAGCCGTCGAGACCATCGCCGCCTGAGCGGCCCGTCAAAACTGGCCCGTCAAAACCGGCCCGGCAATACCGGCCCTGTAAAGCCGGATGGCGCGCCCGGGCGGCGCGCCATTTTGCTGTCAGCCGGTCACGCTGACCGCCGTCAGGCCATGCCGTACAGCCGCCGCGCCTCGCGGAAGGACAGAAGGCGGCCGAGCTTTTCGTCCCAAAGATGCATGTTCACCGACTTCAGGCTTTCCCGGGGCGTCAGACGCTGGGCCTCGGCCAGCTCGGCATTGTCGGACAGAACCTCGGGCAGGCGGTAAAAGGGGATGCGGCTGTAAAGATGGTGGACATGGTGGATGCCGATGTTCGCCGACAGCCAGCGCAGCGGCTGGGGCAGGACGTAATGCGACGACCCGGCGAGTGCTGCCTCGTGCAATTGCCAGTTCTCATCCTTGGCCCAGTGGGTTTCCTCGAACTGGTGCTGGACGTAGAACAGCCAGACACCGATCATCCCGGCGATGATCGAGGTCGGCAGATAGATCAGCAGGATCGGCATGAAACCACCCAGCCAGATGATCAGCCCCAGCAGGATGGCAATCGTCGCATTGGTCCCCATGGCCGAGGTCCAGTAGCGCCAGCCCGATCTCATCAGCCCGAACGGCAGGCGGTTCTGCAGCAGGAACAGATAGGCCGGCCCAAGGACGAACAGCACCAGCGGGTGGCGGTACAGCCGGTACAGCAGGCGCCCGAACCGGCCCCGGGCGCGATATTCCTCGACCGTCAGGGTCAGGACATCGCCAATGCCGCGCTTGTCAAGGTTGCCGTGCTGGGCGTGATGGATCGAATGGGTGCGGCGCCAGACGTCATAGGGCGTCAGGGTCAGCACGCCAAGGCAGCGGCCGACCCAGTCCTGGGCGCGGCGGCTCTGGAAAAAGGCGGCATGGCCGCAATCGTGCTGGATGCAGAAGATCCGCACCAGGAACAGCCCGTTCAGCAGCGCGATGCCGAAGGCCAGCCAGTAGCTGACCGACAGAGCCGCCCAGGCCAGCCCCCAGAGAAAGGCAAAGGGCACCAGCGTCGCGACAAGTTCCCAGATGCTGCGGCGGGTCGAGGGTTCGCGGTAGCGGGCCAGAATCTGCACCCAGTCCTTGGCGGCGCGCAAGGGCGCGGTCCCTGTCTCGTCGGAAACGGTCATCTCTTCTGCGCCCCTACGCCCGCCCGGATATGCCACCGGAATGCTGCGGCGCCTCGGCGCACCGCGAGTTGGATCGGGGGCAGGCCTGCGCCCGGATTGCCAAGGCCACAGAATGCCGTCCGCCCGTCAGCCGGTCAATCGGCCATTTTGCCTCAAGATACAACTGAAACCCTTTGGCGGGTCGATCTTTGTTGCCGGGGACCGGGTCAGGCGAGGGTCCCGGCAAGGTGCGGCCGCGCAGGCCTGGCCTGACTTGCCGCAACCACGCCGGCCACCGGGCAGGCGCGCCGCAGCCCCGGCGCAGGCCGGGGCCTCCTCGCGGACCGGGGGTCCGGGCGGCCGCCCGCCGCCGGGGAACGGTCCCGCGCCGCCGCAGTCGGCAGGGGCCATCGCCCCTGCCGCCGCGCACCGGTCCCGCCCGCACCGCCCGGTCGCCCAAAGCGACCGGGCAGCGCCTGCCCCTCCGGGGGGCTGGCGCTTCGCGCCATCCGGGGCAGGTGCTGCCCTCTGTTGGGATTGCCTCAGATGGTCCCCGGGCGGAGGTTCCCGCATGAGCGGGGCCGCTCTTCCACCGGAAGATCGGCTTGTCCCGCTCAGCCCGGCGTCTCGGGATTTGACCCCACCATCTCGGTCGGCGGGGGCAAACGACCCTGCCGCCCCGCGCCATTCCCACCCACACCGCCCGGTCGCCCAAAGCGACCGGGCAGCGCCTGCCCCTCCCGGGGGCTGGCGCTTCGCGCCGCCCGGGGCAGGCTCTGCCCTCTGTCGGTGGCGGTTGAGATGGTCCCGGGGAACCGTTCCCAAATGAGCGGGGCCGCTCTTCCAACGGAAGATCGGCTTATCCCGCTCAGCCCGGCGTCAGAGAAAAACGGCGCGGGCTCAGCGGTAGGGTGCGTGCTCGCACGCACCGCCCGGTCGCCCAAAGCGACCGGGCAGCGCCTGCCCCTGCGGGGGGCTGGCGCTTCGCGCCATCCGGGGCAGGCGCTGCCCTCTGTTCGGCGCGAGGCCAAGGTCACCGGGCGAGGTTCCCACGTGAACCGGGCCGTTCTTCCATCGGAAGATCGGCTTTTCGCGCTCAGCCCGGCGTTGGGGAAGGGTCCCGCGCCGCCTCAGTCGGCAGGGGCAAGTGACCCTGCCGCGACGGTCCGGCCTCACCCACACCGCCCGGTCGCCCAAAGCGACCGGGCAGCGCCAGCCCCTGCGGGGGGCTGGCGCTTTGCGCCATCCGGGGCAGGCGCCGCCCTCTGTTGTATGCGCTGAGATGGTCCCGGGGAGATGTGTCCACATGAGCGGGGCTGCTCTTCCACTGGAAGATCAGCCTTGTCCGCTCAGCCCGACGTTGGGAAAGCGACAGCATCGCCGCAGCCGGCAGGGGCCCCGTGACCCTGCCGGCTGCGGGGGCAGATGTCCCCGGGGCGACCTTCCGGCGTGGGCGGGGCCGCCCGCCCCGGCGGCGGGGGGCGGGTGGGGCGCCGCGCGGTGGGGGGGGGCCGCCGCTTACGGCCGCCCCAGGCTTTCGCCCAGACGCATCAGCTGCACCGCCTCGGCGCGGTAGCCATAGGGGTCTTCGCCCCGGGCGCCGTTGGCCAGCGCGATCGCGTCGGCCCAGCCCCATTGACCAAGATAGGTCCCGCCGGTCAGCAGTTGCCCGAAGCCGGCGATGGCGGCGGCAAAGCGGGCGTCCTCGTCCGGCTGGCCGGGGGTGGCGCCGACCGGAACCTCGATCAGTTGCGACTGGTCCGCCCCCGGCGCCTTGTAGCGCAGCTTGAGAAAGCCAAGCTCGTCCGCCTTGCCGGTTGCGGCATCAGCGCCCGTCCCGTCTGCCGCCGCCGCGCCATAGCGCAAGGGATCGGTCAGCCGCGCGGGGCTGCCCACCGGCACGATCTCGTACAGAGCCGTCACCTGCAGGCCCGCGCCGATCTCGCCCGCGTCGACCCTGTCATTGTTGAAATCCTCGCGCTTCAGCGCCCGGGTCTCGTAGCCGATCAGCCGGTATTCGGCGACGGCGGCGGGGTTGAACTCGATCTGGATCTTCACATCGTCGGCAATCGGGAACAGGGCGCCGGTCAACTGGTCGACCAGCACCTTCTGCGCCTCGGACAATGTGTCGATATAGCTCGCCGTGCCATTGCCGTTCTGCGCCAGCGCCTGCATCGTCGCATCGTCAAGATTGCCGCGCCCGAAGCCGAGGACCGACAGATAGGTGCCGCTGTCGCGCTTTTCGGCGATGAAGCGCGTCAGGTCGGCGGGATCGTCGATGCCCACGTTGAAATCGCCGTCGGTCGCCAGCAGCACGCGGCCGATGCGGCCCTCGCCCTTCATCCGGTCAGCAACCTGATAGGCCAGCTGCAGCCCCTCGGCCCCCGCAGTCGAGCCGCCCGCCATCAGCTGGTCCAGCGCGCCGAGGATCCGCGCCTGATCCGAGGCGGGCGTCGGTTCCAGCACCAGCCCGGCCGACCCGGCATAGGTGACGATCGCCACCTGATCGGCCGGCGTCAGCTTGCCGACCATCAGCCGGAAGGACTGGATCAGCAGCGGCAGCTTGTTCGGTTCTTCCATCGACCCCGAGGTGTCGATCAGGAAGACCAGGTTCAGCGGCGGCCGCTCGGCAGTCGCGGGCAGGCGGCCCTGCAGGCCGATCCGCAGAAGTTCGGTTCCGTCGTTCCAGGGGGTCCGGAACAGGCTGGCCGAGGTCGAGAAGGGCGCGCCTTCGGCACCGGGGGCGGCATAGCCATAGGGGAAGTAATTCACCATCTCTTCGATCCGGACCGCCTCGGGCGGGGGCAGGACGCCGGCCATGACCGACGAGCGGACGATGCCGTAAGAGGCCGTGTCGACGTCGGTCGAGAAGGTCGAGACCGGATCTTCGGCCGCGACCTTGACCGGGTTCGGCGCCTCATTCGCAAAGGCTTCGGTGTCGGGCGCGGGGGGCTGCAGGCGCGCAGGGTCGATCGCCTCGGCCAGCACCGGCGCCGCCGCGACCTTGCCCTCGGCCTGCCGCATGGCACCGCCGACGGCCGGGGCTGCGGCGGTCGAAAGGTCCGGCGCGGCGCTGTCGGCCGCGGCGGCGGCCACCTCGTTTTCCGGCATCGGCGCCAGGCTTTCGGTCTTGTCTTGCGCTACGATGGCCGGGGCGTCCGACCGGCCGCGAAGCTCGTCCCTCAGGGCCCCGTCATCAGCCTCGGCCGGCGCGACCGAACTGGCGGCGGGTTCGGCAACCCCGGCCGGGGGCTGAGCCGCGCTTTCGCCGGTCGCCTCGGGGGCTTTGGCGGCCACCGGTGCGGGCTTCGGCACATCGGCGGGGGTTACCGGACCATGCCGCAGGGCTGGCTGAATGGCGATGAACCCGACGCAAAGCGCAGCGGCCGAGGCGGTGGCGGTCAGGATCGGGCGGGCGGTCAGTCGTGAAAGCATCTGGCGAACTCCTGTCAGGAACCCCGCCCCATCCGGGCGGTCCGACATGGGACGCGCGGCCCCGACGCTTTCTTGGTGACGGCCCTGGTGCCGGTCGAAATTCTCCATCGCCCGGGCCAGCGCGGCGGCCTTGGCGCCCGGATCGGCGGACGGGGGGGCGGCCTTCAGCGCCGCGCGGAGTCTGTCGAGATCATCGGTCATATCAGGCCCTCGGCGCGTGCCAGACCGCGCAGGCGTTTTTTCACTTCGCTCATCCGCCAGGCGACGGTGCCTTCGGATATGCCCAGAACCTCGGCCGCTTCGGCCTGGCTCAGATCCTCGCCCAGCGTCAGGGCGATGGTGTCGCGCAGTTCGGGTGGCAGCTGGCGCATCGTCTCAGTCAGCCAGTCCTGCGCCTCGGCCGCCTCGGTCATCTCGGCCTGACGGGCAATCTCCCAGTCGCCCCAGCCGTCCGAGGCCCGCGCCCGCGTCGCCGACCGCCGCCGCCGGTCGTGGGCGGCATTGACGGTGACGCGGTAAAGCCAGGTCGTGAAGCGCGCCGTCTGGCGCCATGTCGCCAGCTTTGCCGGCAGGGCAAGGCAGATGTCCTGGGTCAGATCCTCGGCCTCGGCCCGCTGGCCGGTCAGCCGGAAGGCAAGGCCGAACATCCGGTCATAGTGACGGGCCAGAAGCGCCGCGAAGGCATCGCGGTCGCCCTGGGCGGCGGCGGCCGCAAGTGTCTCGTCCGAAGTGTCCATCAGCATGACGATAAATGGGACGCGCGGGGGGGCGCAATCCTTGGCGCGCGCTTGCAAAAAAAGACGCCCCCGGCAATCGGGGGCGTCGGGGGCGGTCACTTCAGGCGGAAGTCGAAATGTTTGCGGACATGTTCCTCGATCTTCCAAGTGCCCTTGAAGTCATGTTCGACGACAAAGGCGTCGCCGGCCCTGACCGTGACCGGCGTGCCGCCGTCCGGGGTGATGGTGATGCGCCCGGCGATCAGCACCACATATTCATAGGCACTGTAGGTCGCGTGATAGCTGCCGGGGCTGCATTCCCAGATGCCCGAGGCCATGTTTCCGTCGCTGGACGTGTGCAGGACCCAGGTCTTCATCCGGGGCGCGCCCTCGGTCACCACCCAGCCGTCAAGGTCGGCGGTCGAGGGGTCGAGGTTGGTCGTGGGGGGCAGTTTGGTGATGGTTTGCATGGGCTCCTCCTCAGGTCGCCGGGCAGGATAGGGGCCATGGCGCCCGCGTCGCGGCCCCGGGCGACCGAACCCGGCCTGACCGCGACGCGGGGGGCGCGCAGGTCTGCCGGTCCGGCCGCGCTCCGGTCAAAAGAAAACGCCCGGCGGCCAGACCACCGGGCGTCTCGATCCTGTTGCCGCAAAGGGTCAGTGCAGCTTGGCCGCGACCTCGCCGATCGAGGCGTCGACCAGCCGCCCGCGTTCGGCCGCCGTCATCTGCTTGGCCAGCAGATCGCCCGCCGCCGCGACGGCGACCTTGACCGCCTGATCGCGGACTTCGCGCACCGCCGAAGCCTCGGCCGAGGCGATCTGATCCTCGGCCGCCTTCAGACGACGCGCGATCGAACCCTTGAGGTCGGCCTTGGCCTGTTCGGCCGCCGCCACCGCCTCGCGCTTGGCGGACTCGACGATCAGCCTGGCCTGTTCCTGCACGTCCTTCTGCTTTTTCTCATACGAGGCCAGCAGCGCCTTGGCATCGTCATGCAGCGCTTTGGCCGCCGCCAGATCGCTGCGGATCCCATCGGCACGCTTGTCGAGAAGCCCGGCCAGAATCCCCGGCACATTGAACTTCAGCAGGACGCCGATGAAGATCAGGAAAGCGACCGTGACAACGAACTCGGTCGAGCGCAGGGTGAAGAAAGGCTCGCCCTCTTCCGCCGCGAATGCCGGGCCAGCCAGCAGGACAAAGGCAAGTGACAGCTTTTTCATGATCCTCACCCTTTCAGCCGCGCGGCAACCGCTTCGGCAATGGCGCCCGCATCGGCCTTGCCGCCAAGCGAGGCGACGATGGCCTGTGCCGTGTCCTTGGCAACATCCGTCACCGCAGCCACCGCACCGGCGCGGATCTCCTCGATATGGCGCGCCGATTCCGCGCCGCGCGCGGCAATCTCGGCCTCGGCCTTGGCCGTTGCCATGTCGAGATCGGCCTGAATGTCGGCCCGCGCCGCCGCGACGATCTTCGCCGCTTCGGCCCGCGCGTCGATCAGCGCCTGATTGTAGGCCTTTTCGGCGTCGACCGCCTGGCCCTTCAGACGTTCCGCAGCCTCGATGTCGCTGGTGATGCGGCCCTGACGGTCGGCCAGGATGCCGCCGATACGCGGCAGGGCGATCTTCGACAGAATGAAATAGATGACGACCAATGCCACCAGAAGCCAGAAGATCTGGTTGGAAAAGGTCGAAAAGTCGAGTTGCGGCATGCCGGCAGATTTTGCGGCATGACCGGCTGCCTCGGCAGCGTGGCCCACAGCCTCGGTGGCGCCTTCGGCCACGTCGGTCGCGGTGGTGGTGGTGTTGGCCATGTCGTCCCCCGGAAAACCTGTCTACTTCGCGGGCGGGCGCGTCACGCGCCCCCGCCCGGCCGTAAGGATGGTTCGGTCAGGATCAGACGGCGAACATCAGCAGAAGTGCGACGAGGAACGAGAAGATCCCCAGCGCTTCGGCAAAGGCGATGCCGATGAAGAGGGTCGCGGTCTGGCCGGCAGCGGCCGAGGGGTTGCGCAGTGCGCCGGCAAGGAAGTTGCCCGCGACGTTGCCCACACCCATTGCCGAGCCGCCCATGCCGATGCAGGCCAGACCGGCGCCGATGTATTTGCCGAGTGCGATCATTTCGCCTTCCATGTTCGTTCTCCTTACGGTTGGAATTTGCAATTGACGTTCAGTGGTTCAGACCTCAGTGGCCCGGATGCAGCGCATCCTTCAGGTACACACAGGTCAGAATGGTGAAGACGTAGGCCTGGATGAAGCACACGAGAATCTCGAGCGCATAGACCGCGACGATGGCCAGGATCGACAGCGGCGTCACCGCGTAGCCCACGGCCGAAAACAGGACCAGCGGCGCGAAGGCGGCAAAGACCTTGATCACGGCGTGACCGGCCATCATGTTGCCGGCAAGACGGATCGAGTGGCTGACCGGCCGCACGAAGTAGGAAATCAGCTCGATCAGCGCCAGCACCGGGCGCAGCGCCAAGGGCGCCGACGAGACCCAGAACAGCCCGAGGAAATGCGTCCCGTGCTTGACGAAGCCAAGGATCGTCACGAAGAGGAACACCATCATCGCCAGCACCGCCGTCACGGCGATATGCGAGGTGGTGGTGAAGGCGCCGGGGATCAGGCCGAGGAAGTTCGAGAAGACGATGAAGCAGAAAAGCGTGAAGATGTAGGGGAAGTATTTGACCCCGTCATGGCCCGCCACATCCTCGACCATCTTGTGGACGAAGCCGTAGGCCAGTTCGGCGACCGACTGCATCCGCCCCGGAACGACCGAGCGTTTCGCGGTGCCAAGGACGAACAGCAGGAAGATGCAGATGGTCGAGATCGCCATCCAGAGCGTGACATTGCTGGGCGTCATCATGCCCAGCACGTCGCCGAACAGCGACTTCACCTCGAACTGTTCCATCGGATGGAACGACAGCCCTTGAGCTTCCGATTCGCCTGCCATCTTTCAGTCCCCTTCCCCATCGGCCGCCGGGCGGCCTGCGTTCTTGTCCTGGATTTCGCGGGCGGTCCGCAACATCACCTTCACGCCCGCCACAAACCCCAGCAATGTAAAGACCACAAGCGCGAGCGGCAGCGTCCCCATCAGAACGTCCAGCCCGTACCCGATGGCCGCCCCGATCGCGAGGCCCGACACCAGTTCGATCACCATGCGCCAGCCCTGGTCGGCGGCGCCGAAATCCTTGATCACCCGGGGCTCTGGCGCCCCCGCCCGTTTCAGCGCGTCGATCCGCGTCTCAAGCTGTTTCAGGCGCTCGGGATCGGGACCATCGGACATCGGCAGGCTTTCTGCGGTATTCCTTGCCGGTCTAGCCAAGCAGGTGCGATGAGTCAACGCGGCATTTTGGGGCGCGACACCGCATCCAAGCATCTGATTTTATGTATTTATATGAGGAACCTCAGGCGCGCCACACGCCTTTGGCGAACGCGGCCTGCCCCGCCCATATTCAACCGCGCGGTTGACAATCAGGCAGACCCTTTTGCACCCGCCCGGCGGATCAGACGCCCGTCGATCAGCACAAGCCCGGCGAAGATCGCCGCCATGCCGACCAGATGCGCGGCCTGCAGATGTTCGTTCAGGAAGAGAACGCCAAGCAGGACCGCCGAAACCGGCGTGATGAAAGTGATGGTCGAGGTCGTCGTGGCGCCGACACGTGGCAACAGCCAGAACAGCAGCAGAAAGGCGGCCGAGGTCAGCACGAAGCCGATGAACAGAAGCGCACCCCAGGTCCCGGCGCGCTGGATGTGCGGCAGGCCCTCGGTCAGCAGGGCCAGCGGCGCCAGCGTCAGCGCCGCGGCGCTGAGCGACCAGGCCGTCATCACCGCAGGCTCGACCGCGCGAAGGCGCCTGACCCAGTTGATGGCGATGCCATAGCAAAGCGGCGCGATCATGCAAAAGACCAGCGCCCGGAATTCCTGCCCGGCGCCCTCGTTCAGCGCGGGCGACACCAGTGCGACGATGCCGCCAAAGCCGCAAAGGACCCCGAGCGTCTTGAGGACCGTCGCCCGCTCGCCCCCCGGCCAGAGATGCGAGATGATCACCACCATCACCGGCGTCATGGCATTGACGATACCCGCCTCGCCCGAGGTGATATGGGCCTGGGCCGCCGGAAAGACCGCGAGCGGCACGGCATATTGCAAAAGGCCGAAGACAAAGGCATCACGCAGAAACCCCGGCGGCACGCCGACGGGGCGCCGCCGGAACCAGAGCCAGACCCAGCAACCGAGGGCGCCCAGCCCGACCCGGCCAAGGGCGGTCTGCAGCGGGCCAAGTTCGCGCACCAGGAGTTCGTTGAAGAACATCGACGATCCCCAGCCGATGCCGAGGATCAGGATCAGCGCCCAGTACCGGAATGGCATCATGTCCACCTGTCTTGCCTGCCGCCAGAAACCACCCGGCGGCGGCAAAGTCGACCCGTTTCCGGCGCAATCGGTCCGCCGACGCGTCGACCAGGAGACCCCGGCCTGCGCCGGGGCTGCGTCGCGCCTGATCTGCGGACGTCGTGGCGAGACGCCGGGGTGAGCGGGACAGGCCGATCCCGCGGTGGAAGGGCGGCCCCGCTCACCGCGGAAGCGGCGCTGCCGGCGACCGCGTCAACACACAGAACGGAGGGCGGCACCACGCCCGCGGAGGGGCAGGCGCTGCCCGGTCGCTTTGGGCGCCGGGGGCGGTGCGTGCGAGCACGCACCCTACCGCTGGGCCCGCGCCGTTTTTTCTCCGACGCCGGGCTGAGCGGGAGAAGCCGATCTTCCGGTGGAAGAGCGGCCCCGCTGACCGTGGAAGCGGCGCTGCCGGCGACCGCGTCAACACACAGAACAGACGGCGGCGCCAACCCCGGCGGAGGGGCAGGTGCTGCCCGGTCGCTTTGGGCGGCCGGGGCGGTGCGTGCGAGCACGCACCCTACCGCTGGGCCCGCAGTTTTTTCGCCGACGCCGGGCTGAGCGAGATAGGCCGGTCTTCCGGTGGAAGAGCGGCCCCGCTCATGTGTGAACGTCTCCCGGGGCGCACCTCCGCGCACGCAGCAGAGGGCAGAGCCTGCCCCGGGGCGGCGCGAAGCGCCAGCCCCCCGGAGGGGCAGGCGCTGCCCGGTCGCTTTGGGCGACCGGACGGTGTGGGTGGCATCGGCGTGGGGCGGCGGGGTCGTTTGCCCGGAGGCTGGGCTGAGCGGAAAAGGCCGATCTTCCGGTGCAAGAGCGGCCCCGCTGACCCGGAAACGCTTCCCCGGCACCGCCTAAGCACCCCGAACAGAGGGCGGCACCTGCCTTTGCGAAGCGCCAGCCCCCCGCAGGGGCAGGCGCCGGCCGGGCGGCTTGGGCAGGGTCGGCGCGGGACCGAAGGGTCACGGGCCCCTGCCGGCTGGGTCGGCAGCACGTTTTCGACCTGGGCCGGACGGGTGCAAGGGCAAGCGCCCGGCCGACGCAGAAAGGCCACAGGCCATCGGGTCACACCGGCGGCGTCTCTATGGGGGACAAGGGGGGGGACACGGGGGGGACACGGAGGCGCTGGCAGATGTGCGCGCTGCCCCGGCGCAGGCCGGGGCCTCTGCCTGCAGGTCACGGCGTTCCCGGCCAGGAGGCCCCGGCTTTTCGCCGGGGCAGCGCGGTGATCGGGGCAAGCGTTCCGGATGCCGTCGGACCGGGCCGCGCCCCATCACTGCCGTGCGAGGCCGCCGTCGCCCGCCCGTTCCCCCGCCAGCGAGTTGGTCGAGCTGGCCGTGATCCGCACGCGGGCGATGTCGCCGGGGGCGAGGCCCGCACCGGGAACATGGACGGCGTGCAGATAGTCGGACTTGCCGACCATCTGGCCTTCCATCCGCCCGGGCTTCTCGAACAGGACCGAGACCTCGCGCCCGACCATCGCCTCTTGGGCCGCCCGCTGCTGGCGGGTGATCAGCGCCTGCAGGTCCTGCAACCTCGCGTCGGCCACCTCTGCGGCGACGGGCGCACGCTCGGCCGCCGGGGTGCCGGGGCGGGCCGAGTATCGGAAGCTGTAGGCCATGCCGTAGTTCACGGCCCGCACCAGATCCATCGTCGCCTGAAAGTCGGCGTCCGTCTCGCCGGGGAAGCCGACGATGAAGTCGCCCGACATCAGCATGTCGGGCCGCGCCGCCCGGATCCGTTCGATCAGCCGCAGGTAACTGTCCGCCGTATGGCGGCGGTTCATCGCCTTGAGGATGCGGTCAGACCCCGACTGGACCGGCAGATGCAGATAGGGCATCAGCTTCGGCTCCTCGCCATGCGCGGCGATCAGGTCGTCGCCCATGTCATTGGGATGCGAGGTCGTGTAGCGGATGCGTTCCAGCCCGTCGATCCGCGCCAGCGCCCGGACCAGCCGCGCCAGCGTCCAGTCGCCGCCAGTGCCCGTTCCGTGATAGGCATTCACATTCTGGCCAAGAAGGGTGATTTCCCGCACGCCCTTGGCCACCAGCTTCTGCGCCTCGGTCAGGATACGGTCGGCGGGGCGGCTGACCTCGGACCCGCGGGTATAGGGCACGACGCAGAAGGCACAGAACTTGTCGCAGCCTTCCTGCACCGTCAGAAACGCCGTGGGCCGGGCGCCGGCCGAGGGGCGGTCGGGCAGATGGTCGAACTTGTCTTCGGCCGGAAAGTCGGTGTCGACCGTCTGTTCGCCGGCCTCGGCCGCCCGGGACATCGCCGGCAGCCGGTGATAGGACTGCGGCCCGACCACCAGATCGACCAGCGGCATCCGCCGCAGGATCTCGGCCCCTTCGGCCTGAGCCACGCAGCCCGCCACGCCGATCTTCAGCCCCGGCCTTGCGGCCTTGAGCTGCCTCAGCCGCCCGAGATCGGAGTAAAGCTTTTCGGACGCCTTTTCGCGGATATGACAGGTGTTCAGCAGCACCATGTCGGCCTGATCGGGCTGATCGGTGGTGACATAGCCCTCGGCGCCCAAGGCCTCGGCCATACGCTCGCTGTCATAGACGTTCATCTGACAGCCGTAGGTCTTGATGAACAGCTTTTTCGGCGCGGACATGAGGCGGCTTTCGCAAAGGGGCAAGGGCTGCGGATTGCCGGGCTTCCTACCCCATTTCGGCCCGTGCCCGCAATGCCGCCTGACGGGCCGGGCTGAAGGGCCGGGAAGAGGGGTTGGGAAGAGGGGTTGGGGAGAGGGGCTTGATTATCGCCGGGCTTTGGCTTTTCTGGTGCGAAAGCAGGTGAGGCATGCAGTTCGGATCGCTTGACGACTTTCTGGGGCGCGGGCGGCAGGTTCTGGCTGCGGGGCCGGTCGCGCTGATCCTCGCCGAGGATGAGGTCGAGCTGGCCTCGACCATCGCCCATCATCAGGGGCTGGGGTTCCGCCAGATCCTCGTTGTCCATCCGGCCGCCGTTGCAACCGGCCTTGGGCCCGACATGACGGAGCTCGGCACGCTCGTCCATGACATCCGGGGCCGGGATGCGGTGCCCGACCTTCTGACCCGGATCGCCGCCGCCGCCCCGCCCGCGACCTGGCTCTACTGGGGCTACAACGCCGAATATCTGTTCTTTCCCTTCTGCGACAGCCGCAGCGTCGCCGAGATGCTGGCCTTTCACGCCGAGGAACGCCGAAGCGCGATGGTGGCGCATCTGGTCGATCTTTACGCGGCGGACCTTGATCGCCACCCCGATGCCGTCTGCCGCGACGAGGCGATGTTTGACCGCAGCGGCTATTATTCGGCGGCGCGTTACCGCGATGGCCGGCCGATGGACCGCCAGACCGAGCTGTTCGGCGGCATCCGCTGGCGGTTCGAGGAACATATCCCCGCCGCCGGGCGGCGGCTCGACCGGGTGGCGCTGTTCCGGCCCGCGCCGGACCTGGCCATGCGACCCGATTTCACATTCACCGATGAAGAGATGAACACCATCGCCTGCCCCTGGCACCACAACCTGACGGCTGTGGTCGCCTCGTTCCGCACCGCCAAGGCCCTGCGCGCCAACCCCGGCTCGCGCGAGGCGATCCGGTCGTTTCGTTGGCCCGGTTCGGTGCGGTTCGACTGGTCGCCCCGGCAGCTGCTCGACATGGGCCTGATGGAACCCGGCCAGTGGTTCTGAACGGGCGGCAGCGCCGACGCCTTGCGAGGGTGCCGCCACGCCAACCGACCCCGGGCAAGAAGCCTGCCCTGCGCCCTGCTCCGGCCGGGCGCCCTGCTCCGGCCCAATGCCCTGCTCAGGCGCAGCACCGCGTTCCGGCCCGGCCCCGCGCCCGCCCGGCCGCGCGCACCACAGCCCCGCGCGCGGCAGCCCCGGCCCCCGCGCCGGGGCCTCCTGGCCGGGGCAACTTTACATTCTCCGGGCGATCCACCCGACTTGCGCTGCCCCCGACCTGCCGAGCGGCCGTCCAATACAGGCGGCCGCACAGGCAACGGTCACATGGTGAGCGGGACCGCTCTTCCACCGGAAGACCGACCTTTTACGCCCGGCCCGGCGCTTTGCGGCGACGGCCTTTGCGGCTGGGGTTCATCCCCCCCGGCCCGGCGGTGCCTCAGCTGCCGAGATTGTCCTGTTGCGGCATGCCGAGCACATGGAACCCGCCATCCACCCGGATGATCTCGCCGGTGGTAAAGGCGCCATAGTCCGAGCAGAGATAGACCGCCGTGCCGCCCACCGCCTCAAGCGTCGCGTTCGAGCGGAGGGGGGCGTTCGCCTCGGTATGGCGGAAGGTGGCGCGGGCGCCGCCGATGGCCGCACCGGCCAGGGTCTTCATCGGACCGGGCGAGATCGCATTGACCCGCACCTTCTGCGGCCCGAGGTCATTGGCCAGATAGCGCGTCGTGCTTTCCAGTGCCGCCTTGGCGACCCCCATGACGTTGTAGTTCGGCGTGACCCGGTTCGAGCCCTGAAAGGTCAGGGTGATCAGGCTGCCGCCGTCCGGCATCAGTTCCGCCGCGCGGCGGCTGACGTCGATGAAGGAAAAGCACGAGATGGCAAGAGAATTGCTGAAATTGGCGCGGCTGGTGTTGATGAACCGGCCGGTCAGCTCGTTCTTGTCGGAAAAGGCGATGGCATGGACCAGAAAGTCCATCGTCCCCCAGCGGGCCTTCAGGGCGCCGAAGCAGCCGTCAAGGCTGTCGTCGTTCATCACATCGACATCGACCAGAAAATCCGATCCGACCGAGGCCGCCAGCGGTTCGACCCGCTTGCCGAACGCCTCGCCCTGATAGGAAAAGGCCAGTTCCGCCCCCTCGGCCGCCAGTGCCGCGGCGATGCCCCAGGCGATCGAGCGTTCATTCGCGACGCCCATGACAAGCCCGCGCTTGCCCTTCATCAGTCCGGCCATAGCCCCTCACCCCAGATATTTGCTCATCACCAGCGTTGCATTGGTGCCGCCGAACCCGAACGAGTTCGACAGGACGCTGTCCAGCTTCACGCCCTCGCGCAGTTCCGTCACGATCTCGGACGGGTCGATGGCGGGGTCGAGCGTGGTGATGTTGGCCGAAGCGGCGATGAAATCCTTGTTCATCATGATCAGCGAATAGATCGCTTCGTGGACGCCGGTGGCGCCGAGGCTGTGGCCGGTCAGCGACTTGGTCGAGGCGACGGGCGGATGCGCCTCGTTGCCGAAGACCCGGCGGATCGCCTCAAGCTCGGTCACGTCACCGACCGGGG
>CAZORV010000014.1:0-28775 GCA_964582215.1 uncultured Frigidibacter sp. | reverse complement strand
ACCACGCTGCGCGAGGCGGGGCTTGATGAACGCCGCATCGCCGACCTCTTGGGGCAGAAAACCCTGTCCATGGCGCGGCACTATTCGCGCTCTGCCAACCTCGCCGCCAAGAACCGCGAGACAATGGCGACTCTCGAAACCGAAAACGCGCGGCGGGCGCGGATTGTCAAACCTTCCGCCAAAAGCGTCAAACCCGAACCGAAAGGGAAATCGGAATGAAAACAAAACCTGGCGATTTCAGGGATTTAAGTGGTGCCCAGAGCCGGAATCGAACCAGCGACACGCGGATTTTCAATCCGCTGCTCTACCAACTGAGCTATCTGGGCACCTGACCCGGGCAAGGCGGCCCGAGTGGCGCGTTCTTAGTCGGGTGGGCGGGGGCTGTCCAGAGGGTTCGGTGGAAAAATTCCGCCCCTGCCGTCAGTTGGGCCGGGGTTTCGGTGTGGCCGGGTCGGCGGACGGCAGGTCTTCGGGCCGGGCATCCTCGCCCGGGATCGCATAGGACCCGCTCAGCCAGCGGCCGAGGTCGATGTCGGCGCAGCGTCGGGAACAGAAGGGGCGGTAGCGGGCATCGGAGGCAGTCGCCGGCGCCTTGCCGCAGATCGGGCAGGCCATCAGCGCAGGCCCTTCAGCAGCACCGCCAGCGCGATGCGGTCGCGCTTGCGCTGGATCTCGTAATTGCCAAGCGGCGTCCAGCCGGCAAGGCTCGTCTCGGCGGCCTCGCCCCGGAAGGCCGCGCGCAGTTGCTGTTCCAGTGCGGCGCGGTCCTTTTTCGGCATCGGCGCGAAGTCGACCACCACCTGCCCGCCAAGGCCCCGTATCCGCAGTTGCCGCGGCAGTTCGCGGGCGGCGGCGATATTGGCCTTGAGGCTGGCGGCCGGCGACGTGTCGGTGCCGGTGTTCACGTCGACGGCGACCAGCGCGCGGGTGGGCTCGATCGCCATTTGGCCGCCGCCCGGCAAGGCGACCAACGCCGACAAGAGCCCGTCCACCGCCTCTTCGACGCCGTGGGCGGCCATCGCGCCCTCGCCATCCGCGACCTCGTCCGGCGCGGGATCGGCCCAGTCGCGCCAGGCCTCTTCATGCGGGCCGGGCGCGTCGACCAGAAGTTCGGGCGGGCCGGCCAGATCGGCCGTCACCGCCTCGGCCAGCTGGCGCATGGCGGCGATGTCGGCGGCAATCGCCTCCTCCTCGGCGCCCTCGCAGGCCGACCGCAGGATCAGGCCAAAACCCGACCCGTCCATGCCGGCCTCTGCCAGCGCCTCGAGTTCGCCCCGCACCTCGTCATCCCTTATGCGGCGCGAAATGTTCAGGCCCGGCGCCGACGGCGTGACGATCGCATAGCGCGACTTGAACAACAGCCGCGTGCTGACCGGCAGCGCCTTGCCCGCCTCGGCCCGGCCCGAGGTCTGGACGATCAGCCCCTGCCCCGGTGCCAGACCGCCGGTCTCGCGCAGGAAACCACGCGCGCCGCCGGGCAGACGGACGAACACCCCGCCCTGCCCTTTCATCTGCCGGTCGACCGTCGCGCGCAGGATCGCACCCGGCGCGAAACCGGCCTCGTCGGGCGGCGCGACCAGCAGGTCCTCGATCCGCCCGTCGACCATCAATGCGGCCGCCTCGCGCCCCCAAAGCTGGCCCAGAACCACCACGCGGCCCTTCATTCCGCCCCCCAGCCCGCAAGAACCGCGACCCCGGCCGCGGCCAGCAGATGCGCCGTCTCGGCGACCGGCAGGCCGACCACCCCGGTGAACGAGCCCTTCAGCCAGGGGATCATCGCCCCGAAGCGGCCCTGGATCGCATAGGCACCGGCCTTGCCCTGCCATTCGCCGCTGGCAAGATAGGCGTTCACCTCGGCATCCGACAGGGGCTTGACGCGGACCTCGGTGTCAACCAGCCGCTCCCATATCCGCGCGCCACGCCGGACGGCCACCGCCGTCAGCACATGATGGCGCCGCCCCGACAGCGCCCAAAGGAACGCGGCCGCCTCGCCCGCATCGGCGGGCTTGCCCAATATCCGCCGCCCGACCGCGACGGTCGTATCGGCCGACAGGATCACCTCGTCCCCGGCACAGTCCAGCGCATGCGCTTTCTCCCGCGCCATCCGCGCCACATAGGCGCGCGGCAACTCGCCCCGGCGCGGGCTCTCGTCGATCTCGGGCGCGCGCACCGCATCGGGCACCAGCCCAAGCTGCGCCAGAAGTTCCCTCCGGCGCGGGCTGGCCGAACCGAGGACAAGCCGCACCATCTTACTTGAAGCGGTAGTTGATCCGGCCCTTGGTCAGATCATAGGGCGTCATCGTCACCTGAACCTTGTCGCCCGCCAGCACGCGGATCCGGTTCTTGCGCATCTTGCCTGCCATCGTTGCGATGATCTCATGGCCGTTCTCAAGCTCGACCTTGAATGTCGCATTGGGCAGAAGCTCGCGCACGACACCGGGAAATTCGAGCTCGTCATCCTTGGCCATGGTCACTCCTTCAATTGGCACCCGCCCCATTTCGCGGGCGCGCCCTCCATGCGCCGCCCGGCCCGGAATTTCAAGGAGAATCGCGGCGCCGGGTGCGGGTGGCCGCCGGGCGAACCGGATGAACGGCAGGCCGGGGCGGCGAAACCGCTGCGCGGCCCCGGGGCGCGTCAGTTCACCGGGCGCCTCAGTTCACCGGGCAGGCGCAGTCCTGAATGCGGCCCGGTACGGTCGTGTCGATCGGAAACAAGCGGAATGCGCCGATCCGGTAGGATTGTTCGGTATAGCTGTCGACCTTGCCGTTCGATCCGGTCGTCTCGACAGGCGTCGCCACCCGCTCGACCGGCGCCGCCACCGGATCGCCGCCATTCAGCCAGTCGGCGGTCAGCACCATCTGCATGTCCGTGACCGCCCACTGCCCGGCATAGGGCCGCTTGTTGTAGACAAACTCGAAGCTGCCGTCCTTCCGGAACTGAAACAGACCCTTGGCAAGAATTTCATCCTTGCCGTCCGCGCCCTTGCCGCTCAGCTCGGCCCAGTTGATGACATAGCTCGGCTCGGCCTCGCAGATCGCGTTGCGGGCTATGGGCTCGCCGGTGCCAAGGTCCCATTTCTCTTCGTAAAGCGCATCCATGATCGCCTGTTCCGAGGTCAGGACCTCGGCCGTTTCGCGGTCAAGCCGGCGGGTGCTTGCCGTCGGCGCATCCTCGTCGCCGTCGCGCTGGGGCTTGTCCTTGTCGATCGTCAGGAAGGGATCGCAGAAGGCGGGCGCCGTCATCGGCGCGCCGGCCGATTGCGCCAGGACCCCGCCGGCAAGACCGGGGATCAGGGCCAGCGCCGGCACAAAGGTCAGCGCCTGCAGAAAGGAACGTGCGGATCGCATTGTTTCACCACCTAAAAATGAACTCGTCATGCCACACTCATAGCACCGAAGACGCCCCGAACCAATAGGCCGCGCATCAGGAACGCCCCGCCAATGTCACCCGGGCCACCGCACCCGCCTGCTCGGGCCAGTGGGTCAGGTTCAGCACACCGCCGTCGCGCCGCACCTCGCGCAGTGCCGGCAACGAGACATCGGCACAGACCCAGCCCGCCGCCCCCGACGCGCCCTCGGCAAGAATTCCGTCCGGCGGAAAGCCCCGGTCGGGCGGGCCGTAGATGGCGGCGCGGCCGGTGTTTTCCTCCATCCCGGCGCACCAGGGGGCAAGACCCACCACCGGCGCCTGCACGACGATCATCTGGTTCTCCAGCGCCCGGGCCATGGCGCCCACCCGCACCCGGGTGAACCCGGCCGGCAACTCGGTCGCCGAGGGCACCAGCAATATCTCGCACCCCGCCTCGGCCAGCGCCCGCGCCAGAAGCGGGAATTCGCTGTCATAACAGATCGAAACGCCGATGCGGCCAAGCGGCGTCTCAAAGGCCGTCAGGCCCCCGCCCGGCACCACGCGCCAGCTTTCACGCTCGAACCGCGTCATCATCACCTTGTCCTGATGGCCGATCCGACCGGCAGGCCCGAACAGCACCGCCCGGTTCACCGGCCGTTCCGGATGAACGCCCCGGTCAAAGACCGGCCCCGTCGGCCCGAGGATCACCAGCCCGAACCGCACCGCCAGCGCCTCGATCAGCGCGTCAAGCCCCGGCCGCCAGCGCGCCGCCTCATGCAGCGCCGCCTCCTGGTCTGCTGCCACCGCCGCCCCGCCCAGCGCCGCCAGCTCCATCGCCGCATATTCGGGAAAGACCAGAAGCTCCGCCCCTTCCCCCGCCGCCCGGGCGACCCAATCCGTCAGCTTCGCCTCATATCCGGCAAACGACACGCACGCGCTCAACGGATAGGCCGCCGCCGCAATCCTCATCCCCGCCCCTTCTTCTCTTTCCAAATATCCCGGGAGCGCGAGGGCAGAGCCCTCGCCCTGCCCTGACACGATTGATCAAAGCGCCCGGAACCAGACCTGCAGCGGCTTTTTCGTCTCGTCCCGGGCCCCGATGTCGCGCCAGGAAAATTCCGCATGGACCCCGGGCAGCGGCGCATAGCCCCGCCCGGTCCAGAAGGCGTCATTGGTGCGGAAGGTGGCGGGCCTTGCCGGATGATCGTCCGGCCGCAGGACCGAACAAAAGACCATGTAATGCCGCCCGAGCGCCCGGGCCTTCGCCTCGCGCGCGTCGAAGAACGCGTGGCCGATCCCCCTGCCCCGATATTCCGGCAGCAAAAGCGACTCCGCGCAATAATAGACGTCGCTCAGCGCGTAGCCCATCCGGATCAGCGGCGCGCCCAGTTCCTCGGCATGGTCTTCCAGCGGCGCCGCCGTCGACACCCCGACCAGCCGCGTCCCGTCAAAGGCGCCGACCACCAGCGCGTCGGGACTTTCCAGATAGGCCGACAGATATTTCCGCTCATACTCCAGATCGCCGTCGTAAAGATATGGCCAGTCGCGGAAGATCCCGATGCGCAGGCGCGCCACATCGTCGATTGCGGCGGCGAACCCTTCACGGGTCAGAATGTGAACCTCGACGCTCATGAAACCTGACGGATCCAGTCCTGAAGGTTGTAATAGGTCGTCACGCGGGTGATGCGGCCGTCTTTCAGGCTGAAGAACCCGCCCGCCGGCAGATGATAGGCCTGACCCCGGGCCTCGGGCAAGCCCGGCTCGGTCTTCAGATAGCGGCCGTTCACGATGAACTCGGCAGCCGCCCTTGTCCCGTCCGGGGTCGAGAAGATCACCAGATCGGTCAGCTCTTCGCGGTAGGTCGCGGCCATATGGCGGCAGAAGTCGGCAAAGGCCGCCCGGCCGACCCGGATCGCGCCCTCGTTCACATGATGGGCGAACTCCTCGTGCAGGGTCGCCACCATCGCGTCAATGTCGCCCCGGTTGAAGGCCTGATAGTAGGCGCGGATCGTGGCCTCGGTCATGGATCGGCTCGCAGAGTTGAAGTGACGGCCCCGTCCCTAACCGATCAAGGCCGCAGAAACCAGCGCCGGGACAGACCGTTCGGCAGGCATTTGCGACCCGGCGCAAGACCCGCCCGGCGCCTCAGTCCTGCGGCGCATAGCTGAACCGGCTGAAGTCCGCCGCGCGGCCTTGCCCGGTGATGTCCATGGCAAACATGCCGCAAAATGCCCCGGTGAAGGATCCATGCTCGCCCCGGCCGCCCTCGTCGCTGATGACAGAGGCGTCCAGTTCCGGGCCAAAGGTCCGCCGGACCGCGCCCTGCCGCAGATAGAACTGCTGGCGTCGCTGCCGGACCGAAACCCCGATCGTGACCGGCCCGTCCGCCAGCGGCAGCGGGCGGGCCGGGAACTGCAATGCCCCCGCCGGATAGTCGCCCGGGCAAGAGGCGAGCGTCAGGGCACGGCCGAGCGCGGGGTCGTGACTGACCAGGCAGGCGTGAAACTTGTAGCGGTTGTAATAGGTTACAAGACCAGCCGCCTGCTGGTAACATTCCGGCGCGAAATCCAGCTCGGTCTCGGCGTCATAGGACCAGTCTTCCTGCCGCCGCGCGACCAGCGCCTGTTCAAACCACGACCCAAGGCTTTCCCGGCCGTAAAGCCGCAGGCTGTGACCGGTCATGCGGAACAGCCGTTCCGGGTGCGGCGTCCGCAACCACTGAAATGCCATCGGCAAGGCCGACCCGTCAAAGCGGTCGCTGACCGGCCCGCGCCGGGGCAGCGCCAGAGCCCCGCCGATCCCCTCGCCCGTCAGCGGCGGCACCAGCCCGCCGCCCTTCAGCCAAAGCCAGCCATCGCGCCATTCGACCTCGGCCAGGCCGGTCTCGCGCCCCATCGGACAGGCCCGCCCGCCCGGCCCCGGCAGCGGGCGCCCGCAGAGAAAGCTGTGAAAGAACCGGCCGTCCGCCGTCTCGAGATACTGGCCATGGCCGACACGCTGCAGCGGACTGCCGGGCGCCTGCCGGGCGGTCATCAGATGGGTTTGCGGATGGGTCTCGTAGGGGCCGCGAATGTCGCGCGACCGTGCCATCGTCACGGCATGGTCATAGCCGGTGCCGCCCTCGGCCGTCGTCAGATAGTACCAGCCGTCGCGGCGAAACAGGTGCGGCGCCTCGGTCAGGCCAAGGGCGCTGCCCGGATAGATGTTGGTGACAGGCCCGGTCAGCCCGCGCCCCGGCTGCCATTCCTGCAGCAGGATACCGTCGAAACTGTCATGCGTTGGATTGCCGCCGGTGCCCGACCCGCGATGGTTCCATTGCATGTTCAGGAACCATTTGCGCCCGTCTGCGTCATGAAAGAGCGACGGGTCGAAGCCGGATGAATTCACATAGACGGGGTCGGACCAGTCGCCATCGACGCGCCCGGCGGTGACGATGTAATTGTGTGCATCCTTGAAGGCCCCGTCGAACCGTTTGACGTCGGTATAGACCAGCCAGAATGTCCCGTCCGCATAGCTCAGGCACGGCGCCCAGATGCCGCAGCTGTCGGGATTGCCGCGCATGTCAAGCTGGGCCGAGCGGTTCAGCGGCCGCGCGACCAGCCGCCAGTTCACCAGATCGCGCGAGTGGAAAATCTGGACGCCGGGAAACCATTCAAAGGTCGAGGTGGCCAGATAGTAATCCTCGCCCGCCCGGCACAGGCTGGGGTCGGGGTTGAACCCGCTGAGGACGGGGTTGGTGAACATCGGCGGCGTCCTTTCCGAACCGGGCCGCCCCCGAGGCGGCCGCAAAGATCAGGCCAAAAGCGCCAGCGCCTCGGACGGGCCAAGGGGGGCGGGTTGGGTGCAACTGGTGGTCAGCGTGACAAATTCGCCGGCCTCGCCTGACCGGAGAACCGCCAGCATCACCTCGACCCCGTGCAGGGTCCGCTCAAGCGAGGCGCGATGTTCGCGCCCTTCGCGCAAGGCGGCCGCCATGTCGGCAAGACCGGCGCTGCGGTAGTTGGCGATCCGGACCTTGCCGTCCTTCTGGTTCGGCACACCGAACGGATGATCCCAAAGCGCGGCCTCTTTGATCAGGCTGTCGGCGCCCGAAAACTCGACCTTGCCGCCGAAGAAATTGGGGTCGGGAAGAAAGACCGAACCAAGTTCGCCATAAAGCTCCATGTTCGCGCGCTTGTGCGCCCAGATGTCCCAGCTGGTCGACAGGTTGACCGTGGCGCCGTTGTGAAACTCCAATAGCGCATGGATGTTGGTCGGCGTCCTGACCGGGATCGTTTCACCCTTGCGCGGTTCGCTGGTGATGGTGCGCGTCGGGAAGGTGGCGTTGGCCAGCGCCGCCACCCGCCTGACCGGACCGATCAGGTTGATCAGATTGGCGATGTAATAGGGACCAAGGTCCAGCATCGGCCCGCCGCCGGGCAGAAAGAAGAAGTCGGGGTTGGGGTGCCAGGATTCCATGCCATGGCTTTGCACCGCCGCCGAACCGGCGATGATCCGTCCGAACCTGCCCTCGTCGATCATGGCGCGGGCGAACTGGTGCGATCCGCCCAGAAACGTGTCGGGCGCACAGCCAAGCCGCAGGCCCCTGGCCGCCGAAAGTTCCCGCAACTGAAGGCCCTGTTCCATGGTCAGGACCAGCGGCTTTTCCGACCAGACATGCTTGCCCGCCGTCAAGGCCGCCTCGGAAACGCTGAAATGCGTGTCGGGAATCGTCAGGTTGATGACCAGATCGACGGACTTGTTGGCCAGAAGATCCTCGACCGACTGGGCGAGGCAGCCGAACTCGGTGGCGCGGGCGCGGGCCGCCGCCATGTTCAGGTCGGCGCAGGCGACGATCGTCAGCCCCCGGAACCGGGGGACGAGCGTGAAATAGGTGGCCGAGATATTGCCGCAGCCGATGATGCCGATGCCGAGATGATCCATGATCAGAACCCTTTTGCCGCCGCGATCGACCGGCTGATGAACTGCGCCTCGTCCGCCGGATTGTCATGTTCCACGACAAATGTTTCGCAGGCGGTTTGCCGCAGCGCCGCCATGATCGCCGGCCAGTCGATGGTGCCATGGCCAACATCGGTCCAGCCGTCCTGATCAAGGTTCTGGCCTGCGGGTGCGATGTCCTTGACATGGGCTGCCGTGATCCGCCGGCCATGGCGCGCGATCCAGTCCAGCGGATCGGCACCGCTGCGAACAACCCAGGCCACGTCGATCTCCCATTCCAGCTCCGGGCCGCCGGTCAGGATGGCCGTCTGGGCGCAGGCCCCCTCAAGCGGCAGGAATTCGAAATCATGGTTGTGCCAGCCAAAGCCGAAGCCCGCGGCGCGATAGGGCGCCCCGGCCTTTTGCAGCCGCGCGCCGAAGTCGCGCCAGCCCTGCAAGGTCGCCGGGCGCCGCTCGGCCGGAAGATAGGGGCAGTAAAGCCGCGCCATTCCGGTTGCCCGGGCGATGGCAAGGCAGCGGTCGACCTCGCCCTCCAGCTCGTCCAGACCGAAATGGCCCGAAGGCATGGTCAGCCCATGCGCCTTCAGCATGGCGGCCAACGCGCCGGGGTCGCCGTAAAGCCCGCCATAGCCTTCGACACTGGTGTAACCCGCGGCGGCAAGCCGCGTCAGCGTGCGGTCCAGCGGCGGAAAATTCCGGCTGGAATAAAGCTGATAGGAAAATCCGGTCATCCTTGCAGTCTCCTTGCTGACCCGCGCGGCGGGTGAAATATCGGGTCCGGACAAACGCGCATGCCGGAGCCGGCGCCCGTCACAACCGTTGTTCACTGCCCTTGTCGAACATCGACGCGCGCGCGGGATCAAAGCCGATCCGCAACGGATCGCCGTGCCGCACCGTCGCGTGACCTTCCATCCGCAACCGCAGGTCGTGCCCGGCAACCTTTGTCCAGACCAGCGTGTCCGCGCCCATCGGCTCGACGATCTCGACCCGCGCCTCCATCTGCACCGGCAGGCTTGCCGCAGCGGCGCCGGTCAGCACCGCCTCGGGGCGGATGCCGAACCAGGCCGGTCCCGCCGCCCTGCCCGCGAACGGATAGCGCGAGACGTCGAACGCCGCGTCGCCGACCCGGAATGTCGAGCCTTCGAGCATCCCGTCAAAGAAGTTGATCTCGGGGCTGCCGATGAAACCGGCGACATATTTGTTCGAGGGGCGGTTGTAGATTTCATCCGGGCTGGCCAGCTGCTGGATCACCCCGCCCTTCATCACCGCGATCCGGTCCGCCAGTGTCAGCGCCTCGATCTGGTCATGGGTGACATAGATCATCGTGTTCTTCAGCGTCTGGTGCAGGCGCTTGATCTCGACCCTGAGGTCGGCGCGCAGCTTTGCGTCAAGGTTCGAAAGCGGCTCGTCGAACAGGAAGACATCGACATCGCGCACCAGCGCCCGGCCGATGGCGACGCGCTGGCGCTGACCGCCTGACAGGGCGGCGGGCCTGCGCTGCAGCAAGGGGCCGATCTGCAGGATCTCGGCGGCCCGCGCGACCCGGCGGGCGATTTCGTCCTTTGGCACACCGGCGTTCTTCAGCCCGAAGGACAGGTTCCCCTCGACCGTCATCTGCGGATAAAGCGCGTAGGACTGGAACACCATGCCGATGCCGCGTTCGGACGGCTCGGCCCAGGTCACGTTGTTGCCGTTGATCCATATCTGGCCATCGGTGATGTCAAGCAGTCCGGCGATGCAGTTCAGCAAGGTCGACTTGCCACAGCCCGACGCGCCCAAAAGCACAAGAAACTCGCCCGAGGCAATCTCGAGGTTCAGCCGGTCCAGCACGGTCGCCGCGCCAAACGAGAGGGTAAGGTCCTTGACGGTAACAGTCATCAGTCAGCCTTTCACCGCCCCGGCGGCAATGCCGCGGACGAAGAGTTTTCCGGAAAAGAAATAGATGATCAGCGGCACAAGCCCGGTCAGCAGCGTCGCCGCCATGTTGACGTTGTATTCCTTGACGCCCTGAACCGAGTTGACGATGTTGTTCAGCTGCACCGTCATCGGATAGAGGTCGGGCTTGGTGTAGATGACCCCGAACAGGAAGTCGTTCCAGATGCCGGTCACCTGCAGGATCAGCGCGACGACGAAGATCGGCAGGCTCATCGGCAGCATGATCCGCAGGAAAATCCCCCAGAACCCGGCCCCGTCGATCCGGGCGGCCTTGAACAGCTCTTCCGGGATGCTGGCGAAATAATTGCGGAAAAGCAGGGTCAGGATCGGCATGCCGAAGATCGTGTGGACGATGATCAGGCCCCAGAGCGTGCCATAAAGCCCGATGTCGCGCAGCACGATGACAATCGGGTAGATCATCACCTGATAGGGGATAAAGGCGCCGACGACGAGGATGGCGAAGAACGTGTCAGCCCCGCGAAACTTCCACAGCGACAGCGCATAGCCGTTCACCGAGGCAACCGCGATCGACAGGATGACCGACGGCACCGTGATCCGGACCGAATTCCAGAAGCCCCGGCTGAGCCCATCGCAATTCAGGCCGGTGCAGGCCTCTGACCAGGCCTTGACCCAGGGCTGAAAGGTGATCTCGACCGGCGGCGCGAAAATATTGCCAAGCCGGATTTCCGGCATCCCCTTCAGCGAGGTCACGACCATCACGTAAAGCGGCAGCAGATAGTAGACGGCGATCACGAACAGCGTGCCGTACAGAAAGACATTGCGCCGCGACAGCATCGGCCGGGGACGTCGGCCGCGCGGTCCGTCCGGAAGGCTCATTCCCCTGTCAGCCACGACGCTTCCCTCCGAATTCGAGATAGGCCCAGGGAATGACCACGATCACCACCGACAACAGCATCATCGTCGAAGCCGCGAACCCCTGCCCGAGGTTCTGGGCGCGGAACATGAAGTCATAGACATATTTCGCCGGCACTTCGGACGCGATGCCGGGGCCGCCGCCGGTCTGGGCGACGACAAGGTCGTAAAGCTTGACGATACCGCTCATCACGATGACCAGCGTGGTGATGAAGACCGGGCGCATCATCGGGATGATGATGAAAAGATAGGTTTTCCACATCGGGATGCCGTCGACACGGGCGGCCTTCCAGATGTCTTCGTCAATGCCGCGCAGACCGGCCAGCATCAGGCACATGATCAGCCCGGTGCCTTGCCAGAGACCGGCGATCAGGACGCCAAAGATCACAACATCGGGGTCATAGAGCGGATCGAAGGTGAAGGTCGAAAACCCCAGGCCGCGCACGACTTTCTGGATGCCGAAGTCTGGGTTCAAAAGCCATTGCCAGACCAGACCTGTGACAATGAAGCTGAGCGCGAACGGATAAAGAAAGATGGTGCGGAACACATCCTCGTAGCGGATTTTCTGGTCCAGAAGTGCGGCCAGCAGAAAGCCGATGACAAAGCTGAAGGTCAGCGACAGGACCCCGTAGATCGCCAGATTCTCGATCGAGACCAGCCATCGGCCCGTCGACCAAAGGCGTTCGTACTGGTCCAGACCGACAAACTGCGCGCGCGGCAGCAACTTGGAATTAGTAAAGGAATAAAAGACCGTCCAGACTGTACCGCCGACGAAAATCACCAGCGCCGTCAGGATCATCGGGATCGAGGCGATCTTGGCGGGCAGGTTTCGCAGGAACCGGCTTGGACGCGGCTGGGCGGGCATGACGGACTTTCAGAAGAACGGCGGTGATGCGTCCGCCACCATTCGCGCGGCGGACGCAGCAAGGGTCAGCTCAATCGGCGCTTGCGATGATTTCGGCGAAGCGCTTTTGCGTCTCTTCGGCGGTCATGGCGGGCGTGTTGAAGAACTCGCTCATCAGGTCGTTGATCTGGGTGGCCGAGTCCGGGCTCAGCAGCTCGTCCGTCGACTGGATCACATTGCCGGCCTTCAGGATCTCAAGGCCCTTTTTCATGCAGTCGTTCGCGGCGTTCAGATCGACGTCCCCCCGCACCGGCATCGAACCCTTCTTGAGGTTGAAGGCCACCTGGGTTTCCGGCGACAGCATGACACGGGCCAGTTCCTCCTGGGCGGCGGCCTTCTTGGGGTCGCTCAGCGTCGGGAAATAGAATGAGTCGCCGCCCGTGGTGATATAGGCGTCCGGCATCCCAAGGCCGGGCAGGCAGGTATAGTCGGTTCCGGCCACCTGACCCGCGACCTGGAATTCGCCCTGCGCCCAGTCACCCATCGACTGGCCGCCTGCCGCGCCGGTGATGACCATGTTGGTCGCCTGGTTCCAGTCCTGAACGTTCGACCCCTGCGACAGTTCGCGCGCGTCGTTGGCCGCCTTGAAGATCGCCGCCATGTCGGCACCGGCCGCCGCCTCGGCGTCCTTGTCCTTGTAGACCTTAAGGTAAAGATCCTTGCCGCCGAGACCAAGCACCAGGTTGTTGAACAGCCCGGTCACCTGCCAGGACTGCTGGCCAAGCGCCAGCGGCACCTTGCCCGCCGCCTTCAGCGCCGGTCCGGCCGCAACGAACTCGTTCCAGTTCGTCGGCACCGGAATGCCTGCATCGGCATAGGCCTTGTTCGACAGCCACAGCCATTGCCAGGCGTGAATGTTCACCGGCACGCAATAGACATGGCCGTCGATGGTGCAGCCTTCCAGCAGCGACGGCGGGTTGATGACCGCCTTCCAGTTCTCGGCCGCGGCCACATCGTCAAGGTTGCGCATCAGCCCCGCCGCCACCAGCTCTTCCGCCTGACGGCCATGGTTGAACTGGGTCGCACCCATCGGATCGCCGCCGGTGATCCGGCTGACCATGATCGGGCGGGCCGTGTCGCCGGCACCGGCAATCGCGCCGTCAACCCATTTGTTCCCCGTGGCATCGAACGCCTTGGCCAGTTCGGCCACAGCAGCGGATTCCCCGCCCGACGTCCACCAGTGCGTGACCTCCAGATCCTCGGCATGGGCAACAGAAGTCAGCGCGGTCGCGGCCAAAAGGCCCGCCGCCAATTTCCAGCGTTTCACGTGATTCCTCCCTTTACGTAAACGTTATAGTTCGTCACTATATCGTTATAGTTCTTCAAATCAACATAATTTTGCCGACTGAATAAAATCGAACTTCCCCTTGGGAAACCTTGAGGATTCCGCTAGGACGATGGCACGCGACAGGGACGAACGCCGAATGACCTTTGACAATGACGCCGACGCAAGGCCGACGCTGAAGACGATCGCGCAGCTGACCGGACTGTCGGTGGCCTCGGTCTCGCGGGCGCTGAAGAATGCGCCCGACATCGGCGAAGAGACCAAAAGCCGGGTCCGCGCCACGGCTGAAAAGGTCGGCTACCGGCCGAACCGCGCCGGTGTGCGCCTGCGGACCGGGCGGACGAACGTGATCGCGCTGGTGATGGGCACCGAGAATGACCTGATGAACCACACGTCGCGCCTGATCTATTCGGTGGCAGCGACGCTGCGAAACACGCCGTTCCACATGGTCGTCATGCCCTATTTCCCGGACGAGGATCCGATGAACCCGATCCGCTATATCTGGGAAACCGGGTCGGCAGACGGTGTCATCATCAACCAGACCGGTCCCGACGATCCGCGCGTCCGGTTCATGCGCGAACGGCGGCTGGCATTTGCTACGCACGGGCGCACGCATACCGAGATCGAACATCCCTATTTCGACTTCGACAACGAGGCTTTTGCCCGGCTGATGGTGCGTGCGCTTGCCGCGCGCGGGCGGCGCAATCTGATGCTGATCACGCCACCGGTCAGGCAAAGCTATGGTCAGCACATGTCGCGCGGCTTTCTCGACGAGGCGGCAGCCCTTGGCCTGACGGCGCGACTTGCGCCGGGGATCACCAGTGACGATGTCGGCGGGGTCATCGACCAGTCGATGGCGGCGGTGTTGGCTGCGGATGATCGCCCTGACGGGATCATCGTCGGTTCGACCCATGCCGCGATCAGCGCCGTCGGTTCGGCCGAACGGCGCGGGCTGACCATCGGCCGCGACTATGATCTGGCGTCCAAGGAAGCGATCCCGATCCTGAAACAGTTCCGCCCCGAAATGATCGTCGTCCGCGAAGACGTCGGCCGCGCCGGCCGGTCGCTGGCCGAGGCGGTGATGGCCGCCATACGCGCGCCCGACGCGGCACCGATCCAGGGCCTCGAACAGCCGGAAATCTGGCAGGGCTGACCGGCGCCCGCCCGTCAGGCCCTTTGCAGCTTCACCGGTTCAGACCGCGCCAGACGCAGGAAATGCGCCATATAGGGCTGGGTCGCATCCTCGGCCCGGGTTGCGGCATACATGCGTTTTGTGAGGCCCGCCTCGGTCACGCGGCGGGTCACATAGTCGGGCTGGTACTTCACATCGCGCAGCACCCAGTCCGGCAGGACCGCGACGCCCCGGTCCGAGGCGACCAGCATCAGGATCACCGCCGTCAGCTCTACCGGCCGGTGGCCGCGCGGCTCGACCTTCGCCGGGGTCAGCAGCGACGAGAATATGTCCAGCCGCGACCGGTCGACCGGATAGGTGATCAGGATCTGGTCGCGAAAATCCTCGGCCTCGACAAAGGGTTTGGCGGCGATCGGGTTCTGGGCGGCGGCGATCAGCGTCGGCTGATAGTCGAACAGCGGATGAAAGCCGAGGTCCGGCTGATCGCCCGGGTCCGAGGTGATGACAAGATCGACCTCTTCGCGCAAAAGCGCGGGGATCGCGTCAAAGGCAAGGCCGGGGCGGATATCGACGTCGATTTCGGGCCAGGCATGGCGGAACTGTTCCAGCACCGGGAAAAGCCAGTCGAAACAGGCGTGGCATTCCAGCGTGATATGCAGCCGCCCCGCCCGGCCAAGCCGGAGGGCCCGGAACTCTTCGGCCAGGGCGTCGATCTCGGGCAGCACGCGGTCGGCCAGCCGCAAAAGCTTCATCCCCGCCGACGACAGTTTCAGGGGCTTGGCCCGGCGGACGAACAGTTCGACCCCGGCCTGATCTTCCAGCCCCTTCATCTGATGCGACAGGGCCGACTGGGTGATGTTCAGCACGTCGGCGGCGCGGGCCATGCCCCCCGACTGGTGGATCGCGCGGATGGTTCTGAGATGGCGGAAGTCGAGATGCATGGGGTATCTTTAGTTTTTCTCATATAGATGATGAAGATTATGAAATTGTCTCACAACATCCATCATGCGACAAGGGGGCAACAGAAAGGAACTTCCCATGACCCGTCCCCGCATTTCATTCGAGTTTTTCCCGCCGCAATCGCTCGACGCCTCGTTCAAGCTTTGGGAGACCGTGCAGCAACTGGCGCCGCTGTCGCCCGATTATGTCTCGGTCACCTACGGCGCCGGCGGCACGACCCGTCAGGTGACGCACGAGGCGGTCAAGACCATCGGTCACAATTACGGCCTGCGCGTCGCGGCCCATCTGACCTGCGTGGACACGACCCGGGCCGAAACGCTGGCGGTGGCGCAGGGCTATGCCGACGCGGGTGTCACCGACATCGTCGCCCTTCGCGGTGATCCGCCCAAGGGTTCGGACCGGTTCGTGCCCAGCCCGAACGGCTTTGCCAATTCGGTCGAACTTGTCGAAGCCCTTGCCGCGACGGGCAAATTCAACATCGCCGTCGGCGCCTATCCCGAGCCTCACCCCGAATCCGCCGACACCCAGGCCGACGTCGCCTGGCTGAAGCGCAAGATCGACGCCGGGGCCTCGCGCGCCATCACCCAGTTCTTCTTCGAGGCGGAAACCTTCCTTCGTTTCCGCGACGCCTGCGTCAAGGCCGGGATCAACGCGCCGATCATCCCGGGCATCCTGCCGATCATATCCTGGGAAAACGCCAAACGGTTCGCCGGGCGCTGCAATGCGCATATCCCCGAAAAGCTGGACGAGGCCTTTGCCCATGCGATCCGCGACGGGCGCGAAGATCTGCTGGCGCTGACCCAATGTTCGGTCCTGTGCGAACGGCTGATCGACGAGGGTGTTGACGAGCTGCATTTCTACACGCTGAACCGGCCGAAGATGACTCGCGACGTCTGCAGCGCGCTGGGGATCAAGCCTGTGGCAGCGCTCGACAAGGTCGCCTGACAGCTGTCCCTGTGCAGGAACCTCCCTGCCCGGATGTCCGGGAAACGCGCCTTCGGGCGCGTTTTTTTTGTCAGTCGCTCGCCTGACGCCGGGTTGAGCGGAAAGGGCCGATCTTCCGGTGGGCGAGCGGCCCCGTTCATGCGGGACGCTTGCCCGCGGGACCATCCCGGCACACGGAACCGCGGGCAACAGCTGCCCCGGATGGCGCGAAGCGCCAGCCCCCGGGAGGGACAGGCGCCGGCCGGTCGCTTTGTGCGACCGGGCGGTGCGTGCGAGCACGCACCCTACCGCAGAGCCCGCACAGCTTTTTCCCGGACGCCGGGCTGAGCGGGATCAGCCGATCTTCCGGTGGAAGAGCGGCCCCGCTCATGTGGGAACCACTTCCGGGAGCCATCTCAGCGCGCACAGCAGAGGGCAGTGCCTGCCCCGGGTGGTGCGAAGCGCCCGCCCCCGGGAGGGGCAGGCGCTGGCCGGTCGCTTTGCGCGATCGGGCGGTGCGTGCGAGCACGCACCCTACCGCAGAGCCCGCACAGTTTTTCGCCGACGCCGGGTTGAGCGCGAAAAGCCGATCTTCCGGTGGAAGAGCGGCCCCGCTCATGTGGAAACCTTTTCCGGGAGCCATCTCAGCGCGCGCAACAGAGGGCAGTGCCTGCCCCGGGTGGTGCGAAGCGCCAGCCCCCGGGAGGGGCAGGCGCTGGCCGGTCGCTTTGCGCGACCGGGCGGTGCGTGCGAGCACGCACCCTACCGCTGAGCCCGCACAGTCCGTGGCGGCAGGGTGGCTTGCCCCTGCCGAACGGGCCGACGCACGCAGCTCTGGCGCCTCAGCGCGGCGCGGTCAGGCCGGGCGCGCGGTGCAGCCAGAACTGGCCGCGCCGTGACAGTTGCGCGGTCGGATGGATACGTTCGGACGGGTCATGGCCAACCTCGCGCCGGGCGCGCAGCAGGAAGGCCTTGCCCCAACCGCTCCATGTGCCGACCTTGGGCGCGTCGGCGTCGGTCGCCAGATCGGCACGCCAGCCCTCGGGCAGGGTCAGGCCGCAGCGTTCGGCCCGTTCCAGCATCCAGACCAGCGGGATGTTCGACACCGGCCGCGACTCCTCGGCCCCCTGCAGCTGACCGCCGACATCGCTGTGGCCGCCCCGGAACCAGACCTGTTCGACCTGGCCCCGCCAGTCGCCCGCCGTCGTGTCCCACAGGACCGGCGCGAAGGCCGCCCGCGTTTCGTCCAGGGCCAGCGCCTGAAACCCGTGCCGGACGTTGGCCGACAGGCGATGGCTGTGAAATTCATGCTGCGGCTCGGTCCACATCCACAACAGCGGCAGCCGCAGGCCAAGCGCCTTGACCGTGTCGAAGACCCCGATCATCTCGATCTCGGCCCGGGCATGGCAGAAGGTCCGCACAAAGGCCTGTCCGGCGGGCGAGGTCGAGACCCGGCTGTAATAGCGGTAGGCCAGCATCACATTGCGTTCGGTCGCATGGTCGGCCTTCAGCAGGCCCACCCGGTCGATGATCCCGGCGAGCGACCGCACCGCAAAGGCGCCCCGCGAATAGCCCAGCAGGAAGATCCGGTCACCGGGCCGGTAGTGGCTGGCCAGCCAGCCATAGGCGCGGCGAATCTGGCGGTTGATGCCGCGCCCCATGGCCACATTGGCCGTGTCGCGCCAGGCATGCCACTGCACCCCGGCCTCGTAATACAGCGACAGCCGCCCGGTGCGCGGCGCCGCCCGCAACAGCTGGTACATCCGGCCGATATTGGTATCGGCACCCGGCCTCAACGTGGCCAGCGTACCGTCGAGAAGGATGACATGGTCGGTCGGCCCGCGCGTCCGTTCATGCGGCCGGTCGGGCGGCGGCGCAGGCATCAGCACCTCGACCCGGCGGCCGATCCGCAGAAGGCTCATCAGTCGGTCTGTCAGCCGGAACGCCATGGCCGGGCCTTTCCCGAATACACACGGTCACACTACTACCAGATCAGTTTTGACAGAAGGTTCACAGCTGACAAGTCCCCGTGAGCCCGGGGTCATGCCGGGGCAACAATGCCGCCCCGGCCGTCACATTTGCGCGACAGATCGGACCGTCTCAGATCTTCAGCGACAGGACCGTGGCGATCTGCACGGCGCCAAAGCCGTTGAAGGGCGTGTTGGTGGCGGTGGAATAGGCGCCCATCCCCTCGATCAGCAGATAGTCCCCTTCGGCAATGTCCGACGGCAGCGCGATCTCGCCCGGCAGACGGTCGACCGAATCGCAGGTCGGGCCGAAGACCGTGCGGTTCTCGGCAGCGCCGGTGCGCCGCACGCCCTCGGGCGACAGCACGACGATCCGGTCGATCATCCCGGCCAGCGGCAGTTCATCCATGCAGCCATAGGTGCCGTCGTTCAGAAACACATGCGCCCCGTCGCGCACGCCCTTGACCCGCGCCGCGCTGACAAAGCTTTCCGCCACCAGGCCACGACCCGGCTCGCAGACCAGCGCCGGGCGGGCCGCGCCGAAGGCCTCGGTCGCGACACGGTCGATCAGGGCGAAGATCTCTTCCAGATGCGGCAACTCGCCGGTGACCCGGTGCGAGGGGAAGCCGCCGCCGGTGTTCAGCCGCCGGGCCTGTACCCCGGCCAGACGGCAAATCTCGGCCGCCGCACGGATATAGGCGTCCCAGGTCATCGGATCGGTGCATTGCGTGCCCGGATGGAAGGTCAGCGAGGGGATGAAGCCCGCCTCGGCCACGCGGGCCAGAAGACCGGCCGCGACCTCGACCGTCGCGCCGAACTTCGCGCCGAAATTATAGGCCGCCCCGGCCACCGGCAGCTTGAAACGCACGGTGATCTCGGTCCCGGCGGCCGGAACGATCTCGATCAGCTTCTCCAGCTCGGTCCGGCTGTCGACGGAATAGGAAATCACGCCGTTTTCAACCGCATAGGCAATCTCGTGCCGGGCGCGGACCGGGTTGTTGTAATGCATGGCCGCCCCCGGGGCGAGCCGCCGGATCAGCGCAATCTCGGCGGGCGAGGCAACGTCGAACCCCTTGATCCCGGCCGCGACAAGGTTCTGGATGACCATCTCGTCGGGGTTCGACTTGACCGCATAGGTCACAAGCCCCGGAAAGCCGGTCAGAAAGCGCCGCGCGGTCGCATGCAGCACCGCGGGCGCGAAGAACATCACCGGATTGTCCGGCTGTTGCGAACGCAGAAATTCGGACGGTTGTGCCCAGATCGTTTTCGAAAGCCCCATCGGCGTGCCCTTTGCCAACAAGGCGCAGCCACCTTTTTCCCCGGCTTTACGGGTCAGAAGACGCTTACGCGGTCCACCAACCAGGCCAGGTGCGGTTGGGCCGCCCTTTCACCTGAACGAAGTCTGGCGCATATGGGGCACATTTTCACCGATCTAAAGAGTAGATTTGCATGAGTGGTTCGTTATAATGACGAAATATCCGGTTAAATTGACAGGTGTTGCCGATGGACGATCTTGACCGCGCCCTGATCGCGATGCTGGGCGCCGATGCCCGCATCTCGGTCGCCACGCTGGCCCGCCGCCTGAAGGTGGCGCGCTCGACCATCCAGGCGCGGCTTGAGCGGCTGGAAACCAGCGGAATCATTGCCGGATATACGATCACCCTTGGCGAGGCCGCGCGCCAGGGCCGCATCCGCGCCACCGTCCTTCTGACGATCGAACCGCGCGCCCAGGCCAGCGTCCTGACCCGGCTGAAATCGGTGCCCGAGGTCGAGCGTGTCCACACGACCTCGGGGCGGGTCGACCTGCTGCTGCAGATCTCGGCGCCGACCACGACGGCGCTTGACACGATCCTTGACCAGATCGGCGAGATGACCGGGGTGAAGTCCAGCGAAAGCCTGATCCATCTGTCGACCAAGATCGACCGGTCGGTCTGACGCCCGGCGCCGCGCCATGAGTATTTTTGCAAAGAAAAAGCCGGGGGGCGCGGGCTTGGCCTTGGGGCCGAGATTGGGTAGAGCATCAGCCCAGGGACGATAAGGGGCGTGACGATGCCGATGGAAAAGAATTTCAATCCCGCCGAGGCCGAAGCCCGGCTGAGCGCGAAATGGATTGCCGAAAAGGCCTTTCGCGCCGGTGTGAACGCCGGGGCGGGTGCCGAACGCTTTTCCATCATGATCCCGCCGCCGAACGTGACGGGCAACCTGCACATCGGCCATGCGTTCAACAACACATTGCAGGACATTCTGGTCCGCTGGCACCGGATGCGCGGCCATGACACGCTGTGGCAGCCCGGTCAGGATCATGCGGGCATCGCCACCCAGATGGTGGTGGAACGCGAGCTGGCCAAGGACAAGTCAAACCAGACGCGCCGCGAAATGGGGCGCGAGCGGTTTCTGGAAAAGATCTGGGAATGGAAGGAAAAGTCCGGCGACACGATCGTCAATCAGCTGCAGCGGCTGGGCGCCTCGTGCGACTGGGACCGCAACGCCTTTACCATGGACGAACATTTCCAGCGCGCTGTCAGCAAGGTTTTCGTCGATCTCTATGACAAAGGCTACATTTACCGCGGCAAGCGGCTGGTGAACTGGGACCCGCATTTCGAGACGGCAATCTCGGACCTCGAGGTCGAACAGACCGAGGTCGCGGGCCATATGTGGCATTTCAAATACCCGCTCGCCGGTGGCGAGACCTATGAATATGTGGAAAAGGACGCGGACGGCAACGTCACCCTGCGCGAGACGCGCAACTATATCGCCATCGCCACCACCCGGCCCGAAACCATGCTGGGTGACGGCGCGGTCGCAGTTCATCCATCGGATGAACGTTACGCGCCAATCGTCGGAAAATTGTGCGAAATCCCGGTCGGCCCCCGCGAACACCGCCGCCTGATCCCGATCATCACCGACGAATATCCCGACCCGGCCTTCGGCTCGGGCGCGGTCAAGATCACCGGCGCCCATGACTTCAACGACTACGGCGTCGCCAGGCGCAACGACATCCCCTGCTATCGGCTGATGGACACCAGGGCCACGATGCGCGCCGACGGCATCCCCTATGCCGAGGCCGCCGCCATCGCCCAGTCCGTCTCGCGAAGCTGGCTGATCGCCCGGGGCTACGTCACGCCGGGCTTCGTCGAACAGCGCGTGACCCTGTCCGAGGCCGAGGTCGACGCGCTGAACCTTGTCCCCGAGGATCTGCGCGGCCTTGACCGCTATGAGGCCCGCAGGCGCGTGATCGCGGCGATCACCGCCGAAGGGCTGGCCGTCACCACCCTGACCAAAAGCATCGACAAGGAAACCGGCGCCGAGCATCTGGAACTTGTGCCGCTGGTCGACGCCAAGCCGATCATGCAGCCCTTCGGCGACCGGTCGAAAGTGGTGATCGAGCCGATGCTGACCGACCAGTGGTTCGTCGACACTGCCAGGATCGTCGGCCCGGCACTGGCGGCGGTGCGCGACGGGCGGACGAAGATCCTGCCGGAAAGCGGCGAGAAGACCTATTTCCACTGGCTGGAGAATATCGAGCCCTGGTGCATCTCGCGCCAGCTCTGGTGGGGGCATCAGATTCCGGTGTGGTATGGGCCGCGAATCCACCCCAAACTCGGAATAATGCTCGAAGTCGACACTGGACCCGGTGAAAAGTTCGCATCGGACGGTTCCCTACGCTTCGAGGTCTGCGCTGCCACAGAGGCAGAAGCGCTCGCCGTTGCGTCTGACGTTTTTGGCCACACTGTCATACCAGTTGCCGACCAGGCAGCGGCAATCAAACAGTTCATTCAGTGTGGTTTGAGCCCAGACGAGCCCTACCCGATCTGGCGCGACCCCGACGTCCTTGACACCTGGTTCTCCTCGGGCCTCTGGCCGATCGGCACATTAGGCTGGCCCGACAAGACCCCGGAACTGCAGAGATATTTCCCGACCTCGGTGCTGATCACCGGCGCCGACATCATCTTTTTCTGGGTCGCCCGGATGATGATGATGCAGCTTGCCGTCGTCGATGACGTGCCCTTCCGGACCGTCTACCTGCATGGGCTGGTGCGCGACGCCAAGGGCAAGAAAATGTCGAAGTCGCTCGGCAATGTCATCGACCCGCTCGACATCATCGACGAATATGGCGCCGACGCGCTGCGGTTTGCCAATGCCGCCATGGCCTCGCTCGGCGGCGTGCTGAAGCTCGACACCGGCCGCATCGCCGGCTACCGGAACTTTGCCACCAAACTCTGGAACGCCACCCGCTTTGCCGAGATGAACGGCGTCTTCGACCCCGCCGTCCCGAACCAGCGCCCCGCCCCCGCCCACACCGTCAACCGCTGGATCGTCGGCGAGGTTGCGGCCGCCCGGCTGGCGGTTGACGAGGCGCTCGGGAATTTCCGCTTCAACGACGCGGCCAGCACCTTGTACGGCTTTGTCTGGGGCAAGGTCTGCGACTGGTATGTCGAGTTTGCCAAGCCGCTGATGGACGGCGACCATGCCGCCGAGACCCGCGCCACCATGCGCTGGGTGCTTGACCAGTGCTATATCCTGATGCACCCGATCATGCCCTTCATCACCGAAGAGCTCTGGTCGCTGACCGGCAGCCGCGCCAAAATGCTGGTCCATGCCGACTGGCCCGCCTATGGCACCGACCTGATCGACGCCGAAGCCGACCGCGAGATGAACTGGGTCATCGCCCTGATCGACGAGATCCGCTCGGCCCGGACCCAGATGCGGGTGCCGGTGGGGCTGAAACTGCCGATGATCCTGACCGCGCTTGACGACCGCGGCCGCGCCGCCTGGGCCCGGAACGAGGCGATCATCTGCCGCCTGGCCCGCATCGACAGCCTGACCGAGGGCGCCGCCCCGAAAGGCGCCCTGACCATCGCGGTCGAGGGCGGCAGTTTCGCCCTGCCTCTCGACGGCGTCATCGACATCGAGGCCGAAAAGTCCCGCCTGTCGAAGACCGTCGAAAAGCTGGAAAAAGACATGGGCGCCCTCAGGGGCCGCCTGAACAACCCCAGGTTCGTCGCCTCGGCGCCCGAGGAAATCATCGACGAAACCCGCCACAACCTGACCCTGAACGAAGAGGAAGTCGCCCGGCTCATGGCCGCCCTCGCCCGACTTGGCTGATCCATGCCGGCTTTTTCTTTGCCCAAATACTCATCCCGCCCCGGGGGCCCGCGCCCGGCCTGACATGAAGGAACCGCCATGGCCGGGGCCCGCCTGACCGACCTGACCGCCAGCCTGCCCGCCACCGTCCCCTTCGTCGGGCCCGAGGCGCAGGAACGCGCGGCGGGGCGTCGCTTTGCCGCCCGGCTCGGCGCCAACGAGAACGGCTTTGGCCCCTCGCCGCTGGCCATCGCCGCGATGCAGCGCGCCGCCGGCGGCGTCTGGATGTACGGCGACCCCGAAAACCACGACCTTCGCCAGGCGCTGGCCCGCCATCACCGGCTGAACCCGGGGGCGATCATGGTCGGCGAGGGGATCGACGGGCTTCTCGGCTATCTCGTCCGCCTGCTGGTCGGCCCCGGCGACCCGGTCGTCACCTCGGACGGCGCCTATCCGACCTTTGCCTTCCATGTCGCGGGTTTTGGCGGGCGCCTGCACCGGGTCCCCTACCTCGGCGACCGGGAAGACCCCGATGCGCTGATCGACAGGGCGCGCGAGACCGGGGCAAAGCTTCTCTATTTCGCCAACCCGGACAATCCGATGGGCAGCTGGCATCCGGCCGCCACGGTCCAGCGGCTGATCGACCGGACGCCCGAGGGCTGCCTTCTGGTCCTGGACGAGGCCTATGTCGAGTTCGCCCCCGAAGGCACCGCCCCGGCCTTTGACACCGCAAACCCCAATACCATCCGGATGCGCACCTTTTCAAAGGCTTACGGCATGGCGGGCGCGCGCGTCGGCTATGCCGTCGGCCACCCCGACCTGATCGGCAGCTTCGACAAGATCCGCAACCATTTCGGCATGGGCCGCATCAGCCAGGCCGGGGCGCTGGCGACCCTTGCCGACGCGGCCCACCTGCAGGCGACGCGCAGGGCTGTCGACGCCGCCCGGGCCGCCATCGGCCGGATCGCCGTCGAAAACCGCCTTGCCCCCCTGCCCTCGGCCACCAATTTCGTGACGATGGATGCGGGCCGGGACGGCGCCTTTGCCCGCCGGCTGGTGGCGGAACTGGGTGCGCGCGGCATCTTCGTGCGGATGCCGATGGTCGCCCCCCATGACCGCTGCATCCGCGTCTCCTGCGGACCGGCCGCCGAACTTGCCGCCTTTGCCGCCGCCCTGCCGCCCGCACTGGCCGCCGCCGGGCGGTAAGTCTCAGCCGCCGGCGATCACCGCCGCTGCCGCCTCGACCGCGCCGGCCCCGTGCGGCACGCCCAGCGCCTTCAGCCCGGCGTCAAGCGTCCCCAGAACGCCCAGCACCATATGGGCGTTCACATGACCCATATGGCCGATCCTGAGGTGGTCGCCATAGGCGGGCTCGTCCGGCGCGGCCATGCCAAGCGGGATGCCCAGCGTCACGCCCGCCATCTCTTCGCACCAGTGCCTGAGGCGCGCCGCAGCGCCGCCCCCGAACCGCACCGCCGTGACCGACCGGGCGCGCTGGTCCGGGTCCGCGACATTCAACCCGATGTCGCCGCCCTGCCCCCAGGCGTCCACCGCCGCCCAGATCGCCCGCGCCAGCCGGTCATGGCGCGCCCAGACCTGCGCCAGCCCCTCTTCCCGCAAAAGCATGGTCAGCACCTCGCTCAGGCCGAAGAGATGCTGCGTCGGCGCGGTGCCGCAGAAATATTGCCAGTATTCCCCGGCAAAGGCCCGCGCCTCGCAATCCCAATAGGGGGTCCTGAGATCGGCCCGGCGCGAGGCCGCGCGGGCCTTGTCCGAGAACCACAGGAACCCCAGACCCGGCGGCAGCATCAGCCCCTTCTGGCTGGCCGCCAAAGCCAGGTCGACGCCCCAGTCGTCCATCAGGAACGGGTCGCACCCCATCGAGGCGACGCAATCCACCGCCAGCAATGCCGGATGCCCCGCCGCATCCATCGCCGCCCGCACCCCGGAAATGTCATTGCGCACGGTCGAGGCCGTATCGCTGTGCGTCACCAGCACCGCCTTGATCCGGCCCTCGCGGTCGGCCCGCAGGGCCGCTTCGATCCGGGCGGGATCGGCCCGGCTGCTGCGGCCGAAGTCCATCAGATCGGCGTCGACGCCCATCCCCGCGGCCGACCTCGCCCAGCTGTGGCCAAAGGCACCGGTCGCCACCACCAATGCCCGGTCGCCACGCGAAAACAGGTTGGCATTCGCGGCCTCCCAGGCGCCATGGCCGTTGGCGATATAGATCGCCACATGCGCCGCCGTCCCGGCAAGTTGCCTGAGGTCGCCCAGAACCGTTGCGGTCAAGGCATGCAGCGGCCCCCCGTAGATATCGGGCGAGGCCCGGTGCATCGCATTCAGAACCCGGTCGGGAACCACCGAGGGGCCGGGAATGGCCAGATAGCGACGACCTTGCGACAAAGACATGCGAACACTCCGGAACTTGCCACAGGCCTAGCCGCCGCCCGGCCCCGGGTCAACGCCAGCCCTTTCCAGCCGCCCGGCAAACGCTATATCAGTCAGGCACGACAGGAGCGATCATGCAGGGTGAAGAGGCGTCCGCGCGCGCGGTGATCCGCGTCGGCGGCAAGGACCGCGAACAATTCCTTCAGGGGCTGGTCAGCAATGACCTGCGGAAACTGGCCTCGGGCCCGGTCTATGCGGCCTTTCTGACGGCGCAGGGCAAATATCTGGCCGACTTCCTGCTGATCCCGGCCGAGGGGGCGATCCTGATGGACATCGCCTCGGCCTTGGCCGAACCCCTGTTGCGGCGCCTGTCGCTCTACCGGCTGCGGGCCGAGGTGACGCTGGACCTGACGCCGCTTCATGTCCATCGCGGCACCGGCCACCCGCCCGCCGACGGCTTCGCCGACCCCCGCCACCCGGCACTTGGCTGGCGCGCCTGCCGCGAATTGCCCGGCGCCGCCCCGGCAACCGACTGGGACGCGATCCGCGTCGCCCATCTGATCCCCGAAAGCCTGATCGAGCTGATCCCGGACGAGACCTACATCCTCGAGGCCGGGTTCGAGCGGCTGAACGGCGTCGATTTCCGCAAGGGTTGCTATGTCGGCCAGGAAGTCACCGCCCGGATGAAGCACAAGACCGAGCTTCGCAAGGGTCTGACGCGCGTCAGGATCGAAGGCACCGCGCCGGTCGGCACCGCCATCACGGCCGGCGACAAGAACGTGGGCCAGCTTTTCACCCAAAGCGGCGGACGGGCGCTTGCGCAACTGCGCTTCGATCAGGCGACGGGCGAGATGCGGGCGGGGTCGGCACGGGTCTGGCGCGAATGACTGGCCGCGCCCCGTGGCGCAGCCTGTCAGATGGTCGGCGGTCAGGCCTCAGGCCCGTTCGCTGTATTCCATCAGTTCGGTATGGACGATGATCACCTCGTCGGCATTGATGAACGGCGGGACCATGATCCGCACGCCATTGTCCAGAACCGCGGGCTTGTAGGATTTGCTGGCGGTCTGGCCGTTCTGCACCGGCTCGGTGTCGACCACCTTGCAGACGACCTTCTGCGGCAGCCGCACCGACAGCGCCTCGTCGCCGAAATATTCGACGGTCGCGGTCATGCCGTCCTGCAGGAACGGCCGCCGGTCGCCCAGAAGCTCGGCATCAAGCTCGATCTGTTCGAACGTCTCGGCATCCATGAACACCAGCCGCCCGTCGGTCTCATAGAGGAACTGCTGGTCCTTGTTTTCCAGCCGCACCATCTCGACCTTGTCTTCCGAGCGGAACCGTTCGTTCAGCTTGCGCCCGTCGCGAAGGTTCTTCAGCTCGACCTGTGCGAAGGCGCCGCCCTTGCCGGGCTTGACGTGACTGACCTTGACCGCCGCCCAGAGGCCGCTGTCATGTTCAAGCACATAGCCCGGCTTGATTTCGTTGCCATTGATCTTGGCCATATCGAATTTCCGCATGAAAAGGGTTGATTGGTGGCGGTGCGCCTCTATATCTGCGGGTGCCCCCCCTGGCAAGCCGACGAAATATTGTGTTCGCCCTTTGCAAGCCATGCAGTTAGCGCATGACAGCCATTCGAAACGGGTAGTACAGAATCAACACAAAATCGCCATATTCGCGGAACCTCAGAAAAGACAAGAGCAATAAGAAAAGGACGGTAAGATGCGTGACTTTGTAGATGGTACGGCGTTCAACTACGAACAGGGTCAGCGGTCGCGTAAACTGTTTGCAGCTGTGGTTCTGGCCGCGCTGGACGACGCGATTGCCGATGACAAGAAATACGGCAACGGCCCCGACCAGATCGCCCGCTGGGCCCGCTCGCGCGACGGGCGCGAGGTTCTGTCCTGCTCGGGCATCGACCCGAACGAACGTGTGGTCAAGGGGCTGATGGAATTCGTCTCGAAGGGCGTGCGCACGTCCGTCGCGCTGTCGCGCGAGGAAAGCGAGCGTCGCCACGCCGCCGAAGAGGCCGAAGCGGCCTGACCCGTTTCAGCCGTTGCCCTGCATGAACGCGCGCCGCCCGGCGCGCGTTTTCATTGGTCAAAGCACATAGCGGAACAAAAGCCCCGGCACCGCCTCAAGCGCCAGCGTGGCCAGGATCAGCGCCCGGGCCCGCCCCCCGGTGAACCGCCGCCAGAGGACGACCGACAGCAGCGCGCAGCAGGCGACCTCCAACGGGCCGATCACATCGCCATAGCGGCGCTGATCGTAGTAGCTGAAGGGGCTGTGGAACACCCAGTCGCTGAGCGGCCAGAACTGGCGGCGGGCGTCATCATTGTGCAGCGGGAAGTCGCAGGCCAGATGCAGAAGCCCCGCGGCGGCAAAGGTGGTCAGCGCCGGCTTTTCCAGCCAGAGGGCGAAGGCGAGCAGGAGGCCCCAGAGGACAAAGCTGTTGTCGACCGCAAAGACCGCCTGCCAGCTGTCGGAAAAGTAAAGCCGGTCGAAGACCTGATGCGGCGGAATGCCCATGCCCCAGATCGAGACGGTGACCATCAGGTAAAGCGACAGATCCGGCACCAGTGACCCCAGAATCGCCGCGACCGTCACGGCGCGATTGCCCGGGCGCGCAAAGGCGGCGGCGCCGAAGATCAGATGGGCGGGTGTGTTCATGCGCCTGCCTCCGCTGTCGCCGCGCGACATCGCCGGGGCGCGCGCGCCGTCAGAATGCGCGGCGCATGGCCGGGGTTCAAGCGGCTTTCGGCGCGCTGCCGCGCTGAGGGGGAAACGTGCCGCCCCAGTCGGCAGGGGCTGGCGCCACCCTCTGTTGGTGGCGGTTGAAACGGTCCCGTCGGGACGTTCCCGTGTGAGCGGGGCCGCTCTTCCACCGGAAGATCGGCCCCGCCCGGCCCCGGCGTCCAGGAAGTTGACCGCACCCTCACAGTCGGCAGGGGCAAGTGACCCTGCCGCCACGGAACGGTCCCGCCCTCACCGCCCGGTCGCCCAAAGCGGCCGGGCAGCGCCTGCCCCTCCCGGGGGCTGGC